>JBJEUC010000596.1:0-1717 GCA_051883635.1 Candidatus Fimadaptatus sp. | reverse complement strand
GGCGCAAGGCGCGCAAGCAGCGGCGCGAGGGCGCGCGCCTGCTGCTCGCCCGCGGGCGTGAGGTCGAGGTCGGTCTGGCCATAGTACGCGCCGGGCACGGGCTTTGTGAAGTCGGTGTGCCTTATCAGTATCAGCTTGCCGTTTTGCATGTGCGCCTCCCTCAGGCGATGAACCGGAGCGCCGCCAGTGCGTAGAACACAAGCGCGCTCAGCTCGTTGGCCGCGCCCAGCGTATCGCCGGTGAGGCCGCCTATCTTCCTATTAAAGTATGCATTGAAGAGGTACGCCAGCGCCGCCGCCACCGGTATGCCCAGCAGCGTCACGGGGCGCACCACGAGCAGCAGCGCCGCGCCCACGCCGAACGCCGCCGCCACATGCCGCCAGTTCATGCCCACGACATACGCGCTGCCCATGCCCTTGCGCGCGCTCTGGCCGATGCGCTCCAGCAGCACCACGCACATGCGGCTGAGCACCGGCGCGGCGAAGGTCAGCCCCAGCGCGGCATTGCCCAGCCGCTCCAGCGCGGCGGCTATGAACGCGAACTTGAGCAGGAGCGTGAGCATGAGCCCCAGCCCGCCGAAGGTGCCCATGCGGCTGTCGTGCATTATCTCCAGTATGCGGTCGCGCTCACGGCCGCTGAAGAAGCCGTCGCAGGTATCGCCCAGGCCGTCCATATGTATGCCGCCCGTGACCAGCACGTCGATGAGCACCGCCAGCGCCGCCGCCACGAGGTACGAGCCAGTGAGCAGGTGCCCCAGCCATGCGGCCAGCGCCATCAGAGCGCCCACCGCCGCCCCCACCAGCGGGAAGTACACCATCGACCCCAGCATGTCCTCGCTCCCGCAGGGCAGGGCCAGGTTGACAGGTATGCGCGACATTATCTGAAACGAGAGCAGCATGCGCCTGAGCTGTACCATCAGCGCCTTCACAGTAATTCCCCCTCACTTCAGCTTTATCGGCATGCCGGACACGGTGAAGTACACCTCGTCCGATACCCGCGCCAGGTGCTGGTTGAGCCGGCCGGCCACGTCGCGGAATATGCGCCCGAACCGGTAGGCGGGCACCAGCCCCATGCCCAGCTCGTTCGTGACCACGACCAGGGTGCCCTCGCCCACCGCCTCGCGCCAGGCGTCCACCTCGGCGTGCAGCTCGTCCTCCAGCTCCTGTGCCAGGGTAAGCGGCGCGGAGTCCCAGTCCTCGCACTTGTCCATCATGCGGTTGGTGACCAGTATCGTCATGCAGTCCAGCATGGCTGTGCCGCCGTGCGCGCGCAGCTCGTCGGCGATGCCGTAGCAGCCCTCGAACGTGCGCCAGCTGGCCGGGCGGCTGGCCCGGTGATGCGCAATGCGGTCCTTCATCTCGTCGTCAAACGCGCGCGCCGTGGCTATGTACAGCACGTCCCCGCCCGCCTCTGCGGCCAGGCGCTCGGCCAGCGCGCTCTTGCCGCTGCGCGCGCCGCCGGTAACAGTAATCATGCGACCCATACGTACTACCTCGCTTATGTTCATATTGCATCGTAGCCGCGCGTCCGCCTGAGCGATGCGCGGGCCCTCATAAAGTTTATGCGCAAACGCGCGCCCTGTCAAGCCGGACAGGCGCATTTTGCGCGCAAAATGGCGGGTTTGCTGATGTTAAGCAAAGACTAAAAAAATATGAGCTGTTGAAGCCCACATAAGTAGGAGCGGCACCCAGTAAACAGGGCCCGCTCCCGCTTTTAT
>JBJEUC010000595.1:0-7029 GCA_051883635.1 Candidatus Fimadaptatus sp. | reverse complement strand
TGAGCGCGCCGGGCTACACGGCGCTGGCGGCCTGCGCGGCAGGCGGGGCCAACCTGCTTATGACGCTGGCCCTGCGGGGCCCGGGCGGCGCGGGAGCGGCGTACTGCGCGGTCAGCGCGCTGCTGGGCTTCGGGCTCACGCCGGTGTACGCCGCGGCGCTGCGCGCTGTGGCGGCCCGCAAGGCGGGCGCTTATGAGCGCGCGGCGCTTGCGCTGCTCGCCGCGGCCTGCGCAAGCGGCCTTGCGGGCGTGTGCCTGGGCCCGGTGAGGGCGGACGCGCTGCTCATGAGCGGTGCGCTGTGCCTGCTGGCGCAGGGCGGGGGCGCGCTCAGGGGGCTGGCGCTGGGGTCGGCGCTGGGCGCGTGGGGGTGGCTGGCGGGCCAGCCGGTGTACATGGCGGCGGCCTGGGCGGCGGCAGGCTGCGCGCTGGGCATGAAGCGCGCGCTGCCGGGAGCGCTGCTGGGCGTGCTGGCCTGCGCGCTGGGGGCGGCGGCGGCCGGAGCGGATGTCGTGGGACATGCGCTGAGCGCGGCGCTGGGCCTTACGGCGGGCTGCGTCGGGCGCGCGGCCTCTGCGCCGGACAGGCTGGGTCGGGAGACCCGGGCGCTGCTGAGCTGGGCCTGCGACGACGAGCGCGCGCGGCTCAGCGCCGGGGCGCGGCGGCTGGAAAGCGACCTGCGCGCGGCGGTGGGCGAGGAGCTGCCCCTCACCTACGCGCGCGAGCTGGAGGGCCTGCGCGGCAGGCTGTGCGCCGCCTGTGCGCGCGAGGAGATATGCTGGCAGCGCGCCGCCAGCACGAGCCGCGCGAGTCTGGTGCGCCTGCATGCGGCGCTGCTGCGCGAGGGCGAGGTGCGGCCCGAGCTGCTGCCGCGCGGCTGCGTGCGGAGCGAGAGCGCGGCCGCCCGCCTGGCCGGCGCGGCGCAGGCCGCACAGGTGGACGAGCACAGGCGCGAGCTCTCCGCACGGCGGCACAGGCTGCTCACCGAGGAGAGCGCGCGACTGCGCGCCGAGTGCGCCTCCGCGCTGGAGCGCGAGCTGAACGGGCTGCGGGTGGACGAGCGCGCCTCCGCGCGCGCGCTGAGGATGCTGCGGCGCAGCGGCGCGCGGTGCGTGTGCGTCACAGCGGACGCGCCGCGCCGGGCGTATGTGGAGCTGGGCGGGGAGGAGAGCTGCACGCCCGCGCAGGCGGAACGGGCGCTCATGCGCGCGACCGGGCTGGACTTCGAGTTCCTGGGCGGCGGGGATGTGCTGCGGCTCAGGCAGCGCTCGCGCCTGTGCGTGCGCGGGGCGGTGCGCCGGTGCGCGCAGGGCGACAGCTGCGGCGACAGCGCGCTGCTCACCCGCCTGAGCGACGGGCACTGGCTGGCGGCGCTCTCGGACGGCATGGGCCGGGGCGAGGCGGCGGCGCGCGAGAGCTGCGCGGCCATCGCCGCCATGAACCGCCTGCTGGACGACGGGGTGCGCCCCGAAAGCGCCATCGACGTGGTCAACGCGCTCTTGCAGCTCAGCGACGACCGGGAGATGTACGCCACGCTCGACATCGCCCTGATAGACCCGCAGAGCGGCTGCGCGGACATGTACAAGCTGGGGGCCGCGCCGTCGCTGGTGGTGAGCGGGGAGCGCGCGCGCCTGATAAGCGCCGGAGCGCCGCCCTTCGGGATACTGGAGGAGGTCAGCGCCGCGCACCGGCGCGCGCGGCTGCGCCCCGGAGACCGGCTGATGCTGATGACGGACGGCGTCTGCGACTTCAGCGACGAGCGGCAGGAGCGCGCCGCGCTCAACCTGGCCTCTGCGCTGGCGGCCCAGTCGCCCGACGAGGCGGCGGAGCGCATGATAATGCGCATGCGCGACCGGTTCGGGAACGAGGACGACGCGGCGGTGGTAGTGCTGGACGTGGCCGCGCGGCAGGGCGGGGGTAGGCGATACCGCATTGGCAAGCATGCGAAGTGCGAAGCGTAGGGAGCGCAAAAATATTATTAATAAAATAGGAAGAAATGGGCGATGGCGCGTCTGTGCCCGGCGGGGGAGGCATCCTGCCGCGGGCAGGGGCGCGCCTTCTGCGCGCGCGGCGAGCGCTAATATTAACGCCTACGCCGGTAAAAAGCCATAATATTGGTTGTGCGCGCGCGGGCGGAGTGGTAGAATTATACCATGGACAAATGCGGGAGGCACGGATGAGACTGAGCGAAGCTATTGAGGATATCGCTTCGGGGCGCATGGCGCGGGCGGGGGAGCGCGTGCTGTGCGCGGTGTCGGGCGGCGCGGATTCGGTCGCGCTGCTGGCGATACTGAGCGAAGCGGCGCCCCGCGCGGGGTATGAGCTGCGCGCGGCGCATGTCCACCACGGGATACGTTCCGAATCGGACGAGGAGCTGGAGTTCGTGAGCGGCCTCTGCGCGCGGCTGGGGGTACCGCTGGACGTTATGCGCGCGGACGTGCCGGCCCTGGCCGAGGCGGCGGGCGAGAGCGTGGAGAGCGCGGCGCGCCGGGTGCGGTACGACTTTTTCTATAAGGTGGCGCGCGAGCGGCGCTGCGACATGATAGCGCTGGCGCATCACAGCCGCGACCAGGCCGAGACGGTGCTGATGCACGCGCTCAGGGGCGCGTCGGTCAGCGGGCTGTGCGCGATGCGGCCCCGCGCGGGGATGCTGGTGCGGCCGCTTCTGTACGTCGACCCGGAGGAGCTGCGCGCGTATCTTGAGGAGCGGGGCCTGGAGTTCCGCGAGGATCGAACCAACGCGGACATCCGCTACACGCGCAACTTCGTGCGCCATGTGATACTGCCCGAGTGCGAGCGCGTTTATCCGGGCAGCCGCGCGGGGCTGTGCCGGCTGGCGCAGGCCGCCGCGCTGGACGACGACTACCTGAGCGCGCAGGCCGAGCGGGCGGCGGGCGAGTGCCTGCATGAATACCCGGGCGGCGCGTACCTGTGCGTGGAGCCGCTGCGGGCGCTGCATCCGGCGCTCAGGGCGCGCGTGGCGGCGCGCGCGATGCGCGATACCGGGCAGGACGCCGGTTCGTCGGGCATAGAGCGCATACTGGCGGCGCTGGACGGCGCCGCTTCCAATCTGCCGGGCGACGTGCGCATAAGCCGGGGCGCGCAGCGGATATACCTGGAGTACCCGCGTCCGGGCCGGGGCAGGCGCACGGCCGGGGCGCTTGATGGCTGTGCGGACGTGGACGCCGAGTCGCTGCCCGCGCGCGTGGAGCTGGACGGGGGAGCGCTGCTCATCGACCGGCCCGGGCGCGGCCCGGACGGCGGGCTCGAGCTGGGCGACGGGCGCTGGGAGCAGACGGTGGACGCGGCCGCGCTTTGCGGCGCTCAGCTGCGCTACCGGCGCGCGGGCGACACCATCTGGCCGCTGGGCGCGCCCGGCCCCAAGAAGCTGAAGGATTTCTACATAGACCGCAAGGTCGACCGGCAGGTGCGCGGCTTTCTGCCGGTGCTGGCGCGCGGGAGCGAGGTGCTCTGGGCGCTGGGAGTGGGCGTGGCCCGCAGCTGCGCCGTGACAGGGGATACGCAAAGCGCGCTCATGCTCAGGTGGGAGGGCGCAAGGCTGTGGTAAACAATAAAACGGAGGATGAAGCGATATGAATATCAATCCGGAAAACATGCTGATGGACATCGACCACTGGCTGCTCACCCGCGAGCAGCTGGCCAAGCGCGTGGCCGAGCTGGGCGCGCGCATAACCGAGGACTACCGCGGCAAGGACCTGCTGATGGTGGGAATACTCAAGGGCGCGGTGGTGTTCTTTTCCGACCTCATTCGCCATGTGGACATACCGGTGTCCATCGACTTCATGGCCATCTCCAGCTACGGCAGCGCGACCAAGTCCTCGGGCGTGGTGCGCATACTCAAGGACCTTGACCACGCCATCGCCGGCCGCCACGTGATAATCGTGGAGGACATAGTGGACACCGGCAAGACGCTTGCGTTCCTCAAGGAGAACCTGCTGGCGCGCGGCGCGGCGAGCCTTAGGATATGCACGCTGCTGGACAAGCCCGAGCGCCGTCAGGTGGAGATAGAGGCGGACTACTTCGGCTTTGTTATACCCAACGAGTTCGTGGTGGGCTATGGTCTTGACTACGCGGAGAAGTACCGCAACCTGCCCGAGATAGGCGTGCTCAAGCCCGAGGTGTACTCCTGAGGCGAGGCCCCAGGGGGCCGAATCCGGACTCTGTAATGAAGAAATTGGGCATTTTCGGAAAATTAGAGAGTTAGGGTTTGCATTTGACGTATTATGATGGTACAATATAATCTGCCGGTCGGAAGGCGTTTTTGGCCTCGACCGCGCAAATGCTTTACGGCTTGAAAGCGAGGGAAGAGTTTTTGAATCCTGATTCGAATAAGCCCAATGGCCCCGATCTGAGAAAGAATCCCCTGCAGGGTCCGGTAAAATACCTGCTGCTGGTAGTGCTGCTGGTGGTAGTCACGCTGCTTTTGTCGCAGCAGCGCACGCCCATTTCCGAGGAAAAGAGCTATTCCGAGCTGCTGACCATGATAGAGGACGGCCAGATAGAGCAGGTGGCCATCCAGTCCAACACGCTCGTTGCGCGCCTGATGGGCTCCAAGGTCCCGCAGGACGCGTTCCCGGCGCGCTATGACATAAACGTGCAGCTGCCCTCCACCGATACGTTCTACGCCAACGTGAACGCGATTTATGCCGCCAAGCTGGGCAAGCCCGCGGACGAGATAACGCCGCGCGATTACGCGTTTACGATAGAGGTGCTGGCCCCGGCCACGGCGGCCTGGTGGCTGGACTTCATACCGCTGATAGTGACCGTGGTGCTGTTCATGGTGCTGTGGTACTTCCTCATGCGGCAGCAGGCCGGCGGCAACAAGGGCGTGATGAACTTCGGCAAGAGCCGCGCGCGCATGACCGACCCGGAGAAGAACAAGGTGACGTTCAAGGACGTGGCCGGCGCGGACGAGGAAAAGGCGGAGCTGGCCGAGATTGTCGAATTCCTCAAGAACCCGGACAGGTTCATTAAGCTGGGCGCCAAGATACCCAAGGGCGTGCTGCTGGTGGGCCCTCCCGGCACGGGCAAGACGCTGCTGGCGCGCGCGGTCGCGGGCGAGGCGGGCGTGCCCTTCTTCATAATCTCCGGCTCGGACTTTGTTGAGATGTTCGTGGGCGTGGGCGCGAGCCGCGTGCGCGACCTGTTCAGCGAGGCCAAGAAGTATTCGCCCTCGATACTTTTCATAGACGAGATAGACGCAGTGGGCCGTCAGCGCGGCACCGGGCTGGGCGGCGGACACGACGAGCGCGAGCAGACGCTCAACCAGATGCTGGTCGAGATGGACGGCTTTGCGGCCAACGAGGGCGTGATAGTGCTGGCGGCGACCAACCGCGCCGACGTGCTGGATCCGGCGCTGCTGCGTCCGGGCCGCTTCGACCGGCAGATAACGGTCTCCTATCCCGACGTAAAGGGCCGCGAGGAGATACTCAAGGTACACGCGCGCAACAAGCCGCTGGACTCCACGGTCGACCTGCATGTGCTGGCGCAGCGCACGCCCTACTTTACCGGCGCGGACCTGGCCAACATACTCAACGAGGGCGCGATACTGGCCGCGCGCAAGCACCATACCGTGATAGGCATGGATGACATCGAGGAGGCCATAACCCGAGTGAGCGTGGGCCCCGAAAAGAAGAGCATGGTGGTGACCGAGAAGGACAAAAAGCTGGTGGCCTACCACGAGGCCGGCCACGCGATAGTGGCTTACAGCATGCCCGACGGCGACCCCGTGCACGAGATATCGATAATCCCGCGCGGCAACGGCGCGGGCGGGTACACCATGACCCTGCCCAGCGAGGAGACGCACTACATCAACCGCGCGCACCTGGACGCCGATATCGCCATGGCGATGGGCGGCCGCTGCGCCGAGGAGCTGATAATGGGCGACGCCTCCACCGGCGCCACCAGCGACCTCAAGCACGCGACCGAGCTGGCGCGGCGCATGATAACCGAGTTCGGCATGTCCGAGGCGCTGGGGCCGATGTACCTGGGCGGGGACCACGAGGTGTTCCTGGGCCGCGACTTTACCCAGAACCGCACCTATTCGGAGAAGGTCGCCGCCATAATCGACCAGGAGATGCGCCGCATACTGGAGCAGGGCCATCAGCGCGCCGAAAGCATACTGCGCGCCAACATGGACAAGCTCCACGCGCTGGCGGCCTGCCTTATCGAAAAGGAGAAGGTGGACGGCGAGGAGTTCCGCAGGCTGATGGAGGCCGCCGCGCCCGAAGTGCCCGGCGCCGACGTGCAGCCCTCGCAAATCTAGTCAATACGCGATATGCGCCCGCAGGCGCGGCCACGTTGGGGCCGGTCTGCCGGACGCGTATTGCTGTTTATGCCAAATGCGCCCGCAGCGCATATTACACGGAGGATGATTCCCATGGAGTTTTCACATAAGCTGGACGCCTATTCCAGCGGCATATTCACGCAGCTCAAGGAGGGCCGCGAGCGCCTGGCCGCGCGCGGAGTCGAGGTGATAGACCTGGGCGTGGGCACGCCAGACCTGCCGCCCGCGCCGCACATAATGGAGGCGCTGCTCGGTGCGGCCGCCGATCCAGCCAATTACGTATATGCGATAAACGATCGTCCGCAGCTGCTGCGCGCGGCCGCCGACTGGTATCAGCGCCGCTTCGGCGTCACGCTAGACCCGGCCACGCAGATAGTGTCGCTCATGGGCTCGCAGGACGGCCTTGCGCACCTGCCGATGGCGCTGCTGGATCCGGGCGACACGGTGCTGGTGCCCGACCCGAGCTATCCCATATTCTCGATGGGCCCGTATCTGGCGGGCGCGCGGCTGGTGAGCGTGCCCCAGCGCCGCGAGAACGGCTACATAATGGACCTGCGCGATATCCCCGCGGAGGAGGCGCGCCGGGCCCGGCTTATGGTCGTGAGCTATCCCAACAACCCCGTGGGCCGTCACGCGCCCGATTCGTTCTACCGCGACCTGGTGGCCTTTGCCCGCGAGTACGACATCGCCGTGGTACACGACAACGCGTACTGCGAGCTGCGCTT
>JBJEUC010000594.1:0-7036 GCA_051883635.1 Candidatus Fimadaptatus sp. | reverse complement strand
TAGGCTACACCCAGGGCGGGCCGGTGGGCGCGTATCTGGCGGCCGTGTTCGCATCCGAGGCGGGCGGGCGCGTAGCGGGCAAAACGCGCGTGGACATCATCGTGATACCGGCCACGACGATAATCGTGGGCGGGCTGGTCTCGATGATATGCGCGCCGGGCATAAACCGCGTGATGGCGGCGCTGCGCGAGTTCATCGACTGGGCCACGCTGCTCAGCCCCATACCGATGGGCATAATCGTATCGGTAGTGGTGGGGCTGGCGCTCACCGCGCCGATATCCTCGGCCGCGCTGTGCGCGATGATATTCACCGTGCCCGAGGGCGAGACGGCGGGGCTGGGCCTGATGCTGGCGGCCGGCGCGGCCACTGCGGGCTGCTGCGCGCAGATGGTGGGCTTTGCCGTGACCAGCTTCCGCGAAAACGGCTGGGGCGGGCTCATCTCGCAGGGGCTGGGTACCAGCATGATACAGATATCCAACATACTCAAGCGCCCCGCGATACTGCTGCCCCCCACGCTGGCCTCGGCGATAACCGGCCCGCTGTGCACCACCGTGTTCCAGATGAAGAACCTGGGCTCGGCCGCGGGCATGGGCACCAGCGGTCTGGTGGGCCAGATAGGCACCTGGGCCGTGATGTCGGCCGAGACGCCCGCGGTCACGCTGATAGTCAACATGGCGCTTACGCAGCTGATACTGCCCGCCGCGCTGTCGCTTGTGTTCTACATAGCGCTGCGCCGCATGGGCTGGATACGCGAGGGCGACATGAAGCTGCCCGAATACAGGAAGTGACGCACCAGGTCACGCGTTGGCTCATGCCGGGCCCGGCATGAGACGCCGATACGTCGGCCCCTTCGGCAAAGTCGACCGGAAGCTGGCTCCGGTCGCGGTCAAACGAGTTGGCTCATGGCTCCGCGCGAATGCGCCAGTGCGCGCGCCCCTGAGGACGCCGGTACGCCGGTCACTGCGATATGAAAAACAGAATATAGAAGCCGCCCGGCCGGGTCGAGACCCGGTGGGGCGGTTTTGTTGTGTCAGTGCGCGCCCGGCACGGGGAACAGGCGACTGAGCAGCTATATCATAATGGCACCGCAAGCGTCATTCTCCGTCGATGATGGAATACCGCAGGCCGGGGATGTCCGTTTCGTCGACACGGACATCGGGCTGCATGCCCGGGGCCAATCCCTGAGCGCCGACGTGCAGGGAGCGATGCACCTTTGCCGCAGGATACTGGCCGCTCTTGCAATTATGCTCCCACCAGATGAGCTTTACGACCTCCATGCTGCCGTCGGGCCTTGCGGAGGTGGCGTCGTTGCGGAAAAGGGTGCGCAGGGCCTCCTTGAGCGCCTGGGCGTCCTCGGCGCTGAAGCCGGTCTTTTCGGCAGGCTGGACGTTTATGGAGCCGTAGGTCACATAGACGCCGTACTCGACGCGGTGCTTGAGGCCCATGGTATCGGCTCCCTTGATGTCCGGATCGCCGCCGGTCTCCAGATTGACGGACTTGGTTATCTGCGTGCTGACAACGTTCACCGGCTCCAGGCTGTACGCGGACTGAATGCTGACAGGTCCGCGAATGCTCGGGAACATGTCCTTGCCGCCCTCTTCTTCCTTCTTCTCGCCGTCCTTGTCGCCCTTCTTTTTGGTGTCCCTGGACTTGAAGGCGAACACCTGGCCAAACGCGCGCACATCCAGCCAGGTCTCGCAGGCGATGCGCATGTAGTCCTCCCGGGTCGCAGAAGGCGCTTCCGCTTTGGCCTTCTTGCCGGCCGCCATGGCGTCCTGACATGCCTTGAGCGCCGGGCAGCCCTCCGCGCGCTCCCTGAGAGAGCGATAGTTGTCGCCGGGCGCGCGGCGGTCGTCGGACTGCACGAATACAGGATAGCCCTCGTCTATCCAGCGGTTGCGTATCTTGCGCTTCAGGCACACGTCGGAGACCTCGCCATTGCCCGCGTAGGTCGTGCGGGGGCGGTTGCCATCCAGCGGGTCGCCATTGGGATTGGCATTATGTACGGTGAATACCAGGGCGAAATCTATCTTGTTCTGCAGAGCTGCCATGAATCAATCATCCTTTCCGTAAGTCCTGCTGTAAATGTAGAAATAGTGCAGGTATTCGGGGCCGAGCGGGCTGTCGGTATCCTTAAGTTGCCGGCGCAGCTCGTCCGCCCGCTCCCTGATGCTGCCGGCGAGCAGCTGCCCCCTGAGATAGGGCTTCATACGCTCTTCAAGGTACGCCCACACCTCGCCCGGACGCTGGGCCGCGCGGGTCAGGTAGCGCATCGCATTGCTGCTGCGGTTCTCCTGCTCCGGCTTGCGGCTGTCCAGGAAGTCGCGCTCCGTGTCGTTCTCCAGCGCCAGCAGCGCCCCAAAGAGCGCCTCGCGGCTCCGGGGCTCAGGCTCATCGCAAGGCCCGGACTGCCAGGCCCCCGCGTCGAGCGCCTCGCTGCGCAGGGCCAGATGCATGCACAGATAGCCGTGCAGGAAGCCGTCCCCCAGGGGCCGGTTGCTCAGGCGCTCCTCCTCGGTGAAGCACTGCTCTATCCTGCATATCAGGCGCTGCGTCGCGGTGGCAGAGCTCACCCCGGCGCTTTCAAGGTAGGGTATCAGCCGGTCATGGACCGTTTGCCAGGTCCAGGAGGGCGAGGCGACATACGCATTCATCAGGTGCAGCGCATTGGTCAGACCCGTCCGCTGATCGTCATTGCGCTGGCTGGCCTTGCGCCGCCTTACCTCCGCCTCACAGCAGTCCGCCACAGCCAGCAGGCAGCCGTACAGCTCATCGCGCGCCGCAGGCGGACGATAGGCCGGCGCGTTCCCCTGCAGACGCAGACTGCGGCTCTGGGCGCTAAAGCCCAGCAGGAACAGCTCGGACAGGGGCCGCGCACTCTCCCGCTCCCTGAACAGGCTCTCTATCTCGCCCAGCAGCGAGAGGTAGTGGCGCGCATCGGGGCTGTTGGCTTCATAGGATTCACCCGCGCGCCTTTCGAGCCTCTCCAGCGCAGGTATCAGCTTGAGAAAGAGCTTTTGCCAGGTCTGCGCCGGGCGCTGCACGAAGTTTGCCAGCAGCCGCAGGGAGTTGGTCTTTTCCTCCGGCTGCATGCGGGCCTCGGTCTCTATCCTGAGCGCCACGGCCAGCAGGCGGCCGTACAGGTAATCGCGGTCATCACAATCCGGGTCCAGCGCGTGGGTGAGTTCAGGAGACGCTTTGGTGTCCAGCCTGCGCTTGCGTATCAGGGCGCAGGCCGTCGAAACGCAGCGCAGCCAATCCCACTTCCGCCATTTACCATCGGCATCGGTGAAGGACGAGGGCTGGATGGCCCGGTGGTAGGCTGCGGCGACCATGTCCTCGGGGAGCGCCGCGCCATTTACGACGCAGTGGAGCAGGCGCAGCTGCATACCGCGCATCTGCTTTGTGGCGGACTTTTCCGCCCTGGGATCGCCCAGCGCCGTTTTGACCGCACTGACGCCCATGACGGCCTCGCATATCTCGCGCCAGGTGACGGTGTCGGCGCCGCGTCCCTTGTCTATCGTGAACCAGCTGCAGTCCTGATGCCATTTTTCGACCCGCTCGACAAACTGATTGCCCGGCATCTCCTGGTAGTAGGTGATAGACATGCGCCCATCCGTGGCCGCCTGCATGCCCATGAGCACTATCCAGGAGACGCGCCGCTTCATATCGTCCGTCTGGTCGTCCGGGTCTGAAGCACGCTTGTAGTCCCCAGTTCTGCTACTTATGGAGCGGAACAAAGCGTTTACGTATGCCTCCAGTGTATCGGGCGCGCGGGAGGGCCGTTCGGCCTCATCGGGCATATCCCCGTCGTATTCGTCGGGAGGGAGCTCATCCTCATCCACATCCATTACCGGCTCGTCGATATTCCAGCCGACAAAATACATGCCAAAGCGCCGGAAGCCCTGGCGCTCCAGCAGCCATTTGAGGGCGTTATGCGCCTTGGTCGAGGCGAGCGCGCTGACCTGCGCCGCGCTGCCCTTCTCCGTAAAGTGGCCGCGGTACCGGAAGGGAAAGCCGGCATCCTCCGAGGATATCAGCTTTGAGTTCCCCATGAGCTTGGGATGGCTCTCCATCAGCGGCAGCCGCTCCCCGGTCGCATAGCACAGCCCGACAGGGCATTCAGCATTCTGCTCCGCCCACCGCTTCGCCCAGCTGTCGAGCACGTCCTGACGCATCCAAAGGCGGTTCTCCTCATCGGGATACTGAACGCTGAAGCAGGCTATCGATTTTTCGTCGTAATTGCGCTTGAATACGCCCGCGCCCATCATGTCGGCATAGAGCGTCCGCTTCTGCAGATAGGCGGCGAGCACCCTCAGGCACTCCGGCGCATCCGGTGTCCGGCTCCAGTCCGTCAGTCGGCTCAGGTAGGCATCATACCAGGGGTTTATGTCCTCGCCGTCGGCTATCAGGTACTTGAGCTGCTCCGCAAGCGGGTAGGGAGCGATCTTCTTCCTGGAGCTGGTGCGGGCTTCGGCCTGCGGCGTGCAGGGCACGACGCACAGCCTGTCCTCCTTCGCGAGGAGCTGCGCGGTCACAAATTCGCCTGCGGGGGAAATGATAATGTTGTAATCGATGGACTTCTGTGCAAAGCCGACGGGCACCGGCCCGCCGTCGCTTGGGACGGCGGGCGTACCGTTCACATGGTCATATACGTCACACAGCCGGGATATCCAGTTCACTTGCTGTCACCTCCCTCAGGCGCAGGCACTTGCGGCTCGTCGGGCAGTCCGGTATCGTCCAGGGCGGAGAAATTGCCGTAGCGCCCGCCAAAGCGGCGGGGCTTCATGGGGCGGACAGTGCGGTACAGCGCGCACTCCTGCGGTGCGGGGAACTCTATCACTCCGTCGACCATCCGGGCATGCCACAGGCGGACACCGAGCTCCTCCCTGCCGGTCTCGTCCGGATAGGCAAACGAGTGGAACATTACGCCCAGGTCTATCTCGCCGCTGTTATCGTAGAAGCCTTCGCCCTCGCCAAATGCGCAGGGCTCGACATAGGCCTGGCACTCGCGCGTTCCGAGATATACGTCGCGCCTTCCTCCCCTTTCCACCATGCGGCGGGCAATGTTGTGGTGCTTGTTTTCGTTATGTCCGTCGGCAATGATATCCGGCTCTGTGCGGTATGGGTTGGGGATGAAGTGCGCTCTTACCTGATAGCAGGGCGACACCAGGTAGTTGTATATGGACAGCGTGTTGGGCCTGCCATCGTAGCTGATGGGGCGGATGCTCTTGCTCTCGGTCCGGATAGGTGAGATTATGCGCACGGCGTCAATTACCCACATAATTGATAGTTTAAAATATACGCTCTCCGTTGCGCCCTTGAGCGCCTGGTAGGTCGGTACCTGGTAGCTTGAGCACTCGCCGCCCATTCGGGTAATGGGGTCGCTGAACATCGCATACCGGCCCCGCAATAGGAACTCGATCGTATTGCGACAGGGGTCTCTCGTCAAATCAGCATCACCTTCTTCATTGGTCGATATTGGTATTGCAGGAAACGGGCGGGTGCGGTATAATGAGGTGTCGCCTAACAGGCGTTGATTGAAAATTTGGAGTGAGCTAGCAAGCGTAGCTGTCATGAACAGTGGGAGATGCTTTCGAGCATCTCCCGCCGCTTCACGATAAATGGCGTTTCCTGCTTTACAGTCATATTATAGCAGAGATTTTTGCAGATTTCAAGTGTTCTTTGGTGTGAGTTAGAAAAATTATTCTTTATCGACCCTCACCCCCGTCTGCGCATCGTAATACCCCTCAGCCAACGCCACCGCGCCGCTCTCGCCAATGGGAAGCAGCGCACCTGCCTTCTCCAGTCTCCGATACTGGTCGTCATACAGCGCCACAGTGTATGCCTGGGCTGCGCGCAGCAGGCGGATTGTTTCCTGCATGTCACGTGTTGCGCGCAGGGCCTCAATGATGCTCCTCCCCTCCCGATACGGGACGATGACCGCCCTGCTCCGCTGCGGGATGACCTCGAAGCGGCTTCCTGCCTCGCGGAAGCTCTGCTTGAGGACCAGGGACGCCGTCGATCTGTAGCCCTTAGCGGCTGTACTGCGCGCCGTGTTATCGCTCAGCAGCTCGGCCAGGCTCCCGCCCGCTTCACGGCAGGGATAATCCTTCTCGCCCCTTAAGTAATCCTCTTCCCGGTCAAAATAGCGGTCGAGGGAGTCCGGCATATCCATACTATCGGCAAAGCCATCCACCGACAGCAGGGCGCGGGTGATATTCGCGCCCTGCTGAACGTCCTTCAGGCAGTGCAGCTCCTCCTCGTGAAAGTCCCAAATGTAGACGGTGCCCTCCGCATACTCCATGCTGCGGTTCGCGCGCCCGGCCGCCTGCACGATGCTGGGCAGGCCTGCCAGGCTCCGTATCACAACGGGGAAGCTGACATTGACGCCCGCCTCAATGAGCGAGGTGGAGAAGCACAGCACCCTGCGCCCGGCCTTCAGAAACGCCTTTATCCAGCCGATGAGCCCCTTGCGATGCGCCGGGCAGAGCAGTGTGCTAAGATAGACGCAGAGCACGTGCCCGGCAGGGATGGCCTGCACCGCCGAGGCCAGCCGGGCATCGGACACCGCCGCATCGACCTCGGCAAAGCGCACGCCGCGCTCCGCAAGGCTCGCCCTTGTCATTTCATACAGGCTGTATGCCGCCCTGCGCGTGTTTACGACGGTCAGTACCGAGCTCGCCTGCGCGAGCCGGGCTATCTTAGGCGCGGCGGAGGCGTAGGTCCTGCCCCCGTCCAGCTCCGACACATAGCGCACGCGCCTTAGCTGCTCATAGAGTTCCTCCACATTGGGCATCAGCTCGGTCGGCTTTCGGCTCAGTCTGAGGCGCGGCTGCGTGGCCGTACACAGCACAACCGTGCAGCCGCAGCAGGCGCTCAGAAAGCCTATCGCCCACTCGAACAGCGTCTTGCAGTGCCGGGGCAGCGATTGCACTTCGTCGAATATCAGTATGGCGTTTGTCAGCCGATGCATCCGCCGTGCATCGGTATTGGACGATGTATAGCAGGCGTTCAGGAACTGTACAAGGCTGGT
>JBJEUC010000593.1:0-1729 GCA_051883635.1 Candidatus Fimadaptatus sp. | reverse complement strand
CAGCTACCAGCTGGAGACCTTCGACCCGGTCGACCTGCGGTATATGCAGTTCACGCTTACGGAGGGCCGCATTCGCGTGACCGGGCCGGTATGCGCACGTTCACCTACCCGCATTGCGAGCATGACCGGCTCGACTCGGGCGACGCGCTGCTGGACGGGATATACGGCGCGGCGGTCGAGACCTTCCGGCAGAACGCGCTGGACGTGTACATGGACTGCCCCACGCGCGAGCGGGCGGGCTGGCTGTGCGACAGCTACTACACCGCGCAGGCCGAGTACGCCTTCACGGGCGATAACCGCCTGGAGCGCGCGTTCCTGCGCAACTTCGTGCAGGCGGGCAGCCTGGACGGGCTGCCCCGGGGCATGCTGCCCATGTGCTATCCCGCCGACGTGCTGAACGGCGAGTTCATACCGCAGTGGGCCATGTGGTACGTGCTGGAGCTGGAGGCAGCGCTCGCGCGCGACCCGTCCATGGACAGGGAGTACTTCCGCGGGACGTGCTACGGGCTCTGCGACTGCCTGAGCCGGTATCTCAATGAGCACGGTCTGCTGGAGCGCCTGCCGGGCTGGAACTTTGTGGAATGGTCGCGCTGCAACGACTGGACGCAGGACGTGAACTACCCGACCAACTTCCTGTATGGCCGCATGCTGCGCGCGATAGGCGACATGTACGGCGACGACGCGCTGCGGGCGCAGAGCGCGCATGTGCTGAGCGAGACCGCGCGCCGCTCGTTCGACGGCAGCTTCTTTACCGACAACGCCGTGCGCGGCGCCGACGGCGCGCTGGTCAACACGGGCAACACCTCGGAGACCTGCCAGTACTACGCGCTGCGCTTCGGCGGCGTGGACATGAGCGAGGAGCGCTACCGCACGCTGCGGGAGGCGTTCACGGAGGTGTTCGGCCCCGACCACGCGCGCTACGCAAGCCTGGGTCGCGACATCGAGCCCTCCAACGCGTTCATGGGCATATACCTGCGCCTGGAATGCCTGCTGGAGCTGGGCATGAACGAGAGGGCGCTTTCGGAGATAAAGGGCTTCTTCGGCGGCATGGCGCGCCTGACCGGCACGCTGTGGGAGCACAACCGCGTGTACGGCGGCAGCCTCAACCACGGCTTCGCCTCGTTCGTGGGCGCGGCCCTGCTCAGGGCGCTGGGGCGCGCCTGATATGCTGAGCACATATTATATATGAGGAGATGGACGCAATGAAGTTTATCGTGGATTATCAGATAGTGCAGCGCGGCGCGGACGGCTGCGCGCAGGTCAGCTTCGGCGGAGCGCTGCCCCCGGAGCACGCGGGCAAGCAGGTGTGGGCGCGCGCGGTGCGGGAGGACGATACGCTCGAGATATGCCCCTGGCAGCGGTGCGAGGCGGCGGACGGCGTCTGGCAGACCATCATCACGTTGCCGGCGGGCGGCCCCTACTGGCTGGAGGCGCGGGCGCAGGGCGAGGGCGACGCGCTGGAGTGGAGCCCGCGCATCAGGCGCGTGAGCCACGTGGGCGTGGGCGAGCTGTACCTGCTGGCGGGCCAGAGCAACATGGCGGGCTACGGCCGCGACGCCGCCTATGACCCGCCCGAGCTGGGCGTACACCTGTACGGCAACAACGGCTGCTGGTCGGTGGCGGCGCACCCGCTCAACGACTCGGTCGACACCATCTATCCCGAAAACGCCGAGCACGCGAGCAACACCTCTCCGGCGCTCAGCTTCGCGCGCATGCTCCGGCGGAGGCT
>JBJEUC010000592.1:0-1729 GCA_051883635.1 Candidatus Fimadaptatus sp. | reverse complement strand
CCCTATCCCTCCTTGGCCGCCGGAGGCTGCCACGTGTCTGCTAACGCAGCCATAAGCGGCGCAAGGACGTTGCCGCGATGAACGCACGGAGGTGGAAGAACGCAAGGCAGCACATCACCATCTGCCACCGCGGCGCAAGGATGCGCCGCGAAATTGCAAAGCAGCGAAAGAACTCAGAGCAACCTGCTACCTCTTGCCCCCCGCCGCGAAACTCCGCCTCATAACCGCAGCGCTTCACCACCCTCAGCCTGCAATTCCTCTCCCCCTTCCCCTGCATTCCCTAACCTGCAATCGCGCCCAATGTCCCGTCATATGGCGCATCGCGCAAAGCACATTGCATTTTAGCGCACGCGCCCGCGATTGTTAACAGAAACAACGCTTAACTGACCCGCCGCAGGGTTATATAATGAGCATACAGGATCGGCCTCTGACGCGCAGGAGTTCTCCGACGCGGAAGGCGCTGCGCAGCAAATATGAGCACGCGCCTTTTCGCGGATGCGCCACCGTCCGCGAGGGGCGCGGTCTTGCATATCTCACGGGAAGGGTCGTGCGCGTCCCGACCCGCACAAGGAGCGATGAGCAATGAGCATGAATTCCACCCCCACCTCCGCGCGCGTGCATATAGGCATATTCGGCCGCAGGAACGCGGGCAAGTCCAGCCTGATGAACGCGCTTACCGGCCAGGAGCTGTCGATAGTGTCCGAGCACCTGGGCACGACCACCGACCCCGTGTCCAAGGCGATGGAGCTGCTGCCGCTGGGGCCGGTAGTGCTGTTTGACACGCCCGGCCTGGACGACGAGGGCGAGCTGGGCGCAAAGCGCGTGCGCAAGGCGGTGCAGGTGCTTAACAAGACCGACATAGCGCTGGTGGTCGTCGACCCCGCGACGGGCCTTGCCGCCGAGGAGCGCGAGCTGCTGGAGCGCATACGGCAAAAGGGCATACCCTGCCTGACCGTGTACAACAAGCGCGACCTCACCCCCGCGCCCGAGGGCGAGATAAGCGTGAGCGCCGCGACCGGCGAGGGCATACGCGAGCTCAAGGAGCGCATCGCCGCGCTCAGGCTGCCCGAGCCGCCGCGCCTGCTGGAGGGGCTGTGCGAGGCGGGCGACATATGCGTGCTGGTGACGCCGATAGACAGCGCCGCGCCCAAGGGCCGCATGATACTGCCGCAGCAGCAGGTGATGCGCGAGGTGCTGGACTGCCACGGCATCGCGCCCCTGGTGCAGGCCGAGGAGCTGCCCGCCGTGCTGGCCGCGCTCAGGCAGAAGCCCCGCATAGTGATAACCGACTCGCAGGCGTTCGGGCGCGTGGCGCGCGATCTGCCGGAGGACGTGCCGCTCACCTCCTTCTCGATACTCTTCGCGCGCCAGCGCGGCTTCCTGGACGCGGCCCTGGAGGCCGTGAGGACGCTGCCCGCGCTCAGGGACGGCGACCGGCTGCTGATAAGCGAGGGTTGCACGCACCACCGCCAGTGCGACGACATCGGCACAGTCAAGATACCGCGCTGGCTGAGCGAAAGGACCGGCAAGCGCTTTGAGCTGGAATGGTCCAGCGGCACGGGCTTCCCCGAGGACCTCACGCCCTACCGGATGGTGATACACTGCGGCGGCTGCATGCTCAACCCGCGCGAGGTCGCCTACCGCATGAACTGCGCCCGCGACCAGGGCGTGCCCTTCATCAATTACGGCATACTGATAGCCGCGCTGCACGGCGTGCTGGAGCGCAGCA
>JBJEUC010000591.1:0-1731 GCA_051883635.1 Candidatus Fimadaptatus sp. | reverse complement strand
CATCGGCCATTCGGCGCTGGGCAGCGACCTCACGGGCGAGCAGGCCGACGGGTTCAAGCAGCGCGAGCTGCTCAAGCTGGACCGCATGGTCGAATACTGCCGCACGCATGAATGCCTGCGTCACAACATACTGGAATACTTTGGCCAGCAGTCGCCCGCCGAGTGCGACTGGTGCTCGAATTGCATCAAATACTCGCTTATGAACAAGCTGCGCAATACCAACCTGGCGGAGCTGCTGCGAAGGCGCGCCGCGCGGGAGGGCAAATAGCGCAAGAGAGGAACCATATGCAGGATATGTACGAACTGCTGCCGCCGCGCTACCGCACGCGCGACGGCATATACATGCTTGCGGCAGCCTCGCGCGGAGAATATGCCGACGCGCGCCTGACCGCGCAGGACAGCATGACCCAGGTGCGTCCCGATACTGTGCGCGTAACGCGCCGCTGGCGCAACGTATCCGCCGACGAGCTGGAGCTCCAGCCCATGCTGGAGGTAAAGGCGCGCTTTGCCGCCGCGCATTACGTGATGCCCTGCCTCGTGCTGAACGGCAACGGCTGGGGCGCGGGCAAGGAGCCCAAGGGGCTGGAGCGCGACGGCGCGCCCTGGGTGTTCGCGGGTGAGCGGCAGGGCATACCCGCCTGCACGCTCAGCGAGGACGATGCGCACGCGCTGGCGCTGTTTGCCTCGGACGAGGATGAGCGCTCGCTGCGCGCCTCGTGCTCGATGACGCGCGGCGCGGACGGCGCCATGACGCACCGCATAATCTACCCGTTTGTCGAAGAGCCGCTCACATACAGCGCGCGCGACGAGTACGCGCCGCCGCTGGAGGAATACGTGCGTCTCCGGCCGGGCGAGGAGTTCGTCGTCCATGCGTACATATACTGCGCCGCGCCGCGCTGGCCCGGCTTCGGCATGGCCGGGCTGGAGAACGCCGCGCTGGAGCTGCTGGCCCATGAGGTACCTGAGCCGCTGCCCGAGGACGAGCTGTGGCGCAGGGGCGTGGCCTATGCCCGGCGGCTGCTCACGGAGATAGACGGCCGTCATCTGTTCGCCATAGGGCTTACGCCCGACGAGGGCGATTCCTTCCGCACGGTCAGGCACTTTGAGTTCGGCTGGTGCGGGCAGAACGGCATGTACGCCCGCATGCTGATATGCGACTACCTGGCGGGCGGCGGCCGGGAGCAGCTGGACGCCGCGCTGGAGGTGCTGGACGCCTGGGCCGGGGTCGTGGGTCCGCAGGGTCTGCCGCACGTACACTACGAGCGCAGCCTGGACGGGGCGCAGCCTGTTGACCTGTGCAACCTGGGCTTCTACGCATGGGAGATGCTGCGCAGCTACCGCCTGCTCCGGCACGCGGGGGTAGACAGGCCCCGCTACCTCGAGGCGGCGCGCGGTGTGTGCGACTTCTTCCGCGGCCACTTTTCGCAGGAGTACGGCTTCGGCAAGAGCTGGGACGTGCTGACCAGCTGCGTGGTGGACAAGGGCGGCACGATAGGCGCGTACATGATACCCGCGCTGGTGCAGATGAGCGTGGAGATGCGCGACGGGAGCTATCTGGACTGCGCCCGGCGCGCCTATGACTTTTACTATGAGCGCGACCTGGGCTCGTTTGCCTGCACTGCGGGCGCGCTGGACACCGTCTGCATAGACAAGGAGACCTCCGGTTCGCTGGTGATGGGCGGCCTGATGCTCTACGACGCGACCAGCGAAAGGGTATGGCTCGAGCGCGCC
>JBJEUC010000590.1:0-7074 GCA_051883635.1 Candidatus Fimadaptatus sp. | reverse complement strand
GCGGGAGAGGTCGTGCCGGGGCGCTCCGGCTTCAGACGTTTGGCGCGTGATTGACAATGGCGGTCGCATCCCGGACGCAGTCGTGGCGCGCCGCACAAGGAGGACAAGAGCATGACTGACACTGCAATGCGCATTGCAGATGATGCGCACGGGAGAGGTCGTGCCGGGGCGCTCCGGATTCAGACGATTGGCGTGGTATCGACAATGGCGGTCGCATCCCGGACGCAGTCGCGGTGCGCCGCGCAAGGAGGACAAGAGCATGACTGACACTGCAAGGCGCATTGCGGGCGATGCGCGCGCGCTGGGGCTGCGCGCGGGGGATATCGTGCTGGTACATTCCAGCTTCAAGGCGCTGGGCGCGCCGGGCGCTTCGCCGGCGGACGTGATAGACGGGCTGCTGGCCGCGCTGGACGGCGGCACGCTCATGCTGCCCACGCTCAGCTACAAGCACTGCAATCCGGGCCAGCGCCGCTTCGACGCGCGCACGACCCCGTCGAACGTGGGCGCGATACCCGAATACTTCCGCACCCACTACCCGGTCATGCGTTCGCTGTGCCCCACGCACTCCTGCGCGGCGCTGGGGCCGCGCGCCGCGGAGCTGACGCAGGGCCAGGAGCGCGACGATACGCCCTGCGGGCCCAATTCGCCGCTGCGCCGCCTGCGGAACATGGGCGGGCGCGTGCTGTTCCTGGGCTGCGGCACGAACTGCAACACGTCCATGCACGCGGTGGAGGAGCTTGTGGAGCCCGACTACCTGTTCGGCGCGGGGTACGACTACGAGTTGACCGACGCGCAGGGCAATGTGCATATCATGAACTGCCGCGCGCACAACTTCGCGGGCTTTGCGCAGCGATACAGCCGGCTCGTGCCGCTGATGCCGCCCGATGCCGTGCGCGAGGGCCGCATACTGGCGGCCGATTGCACGCTCATGGACGCTCAACCCATGTGGGAGACGGCGCTTGCGGCCTACCGGCGCGACAGCCACTTCTTTGTGGAACGGGTATAGCGGGGAACGCCTGGCGGCAGGCCGTGCGCGCCGCAGACCCTGCACTGGTTTTGCTGAATAGGTATTATACCGAACGCGGAAACGGCGAGGCAGGCAAGCCGCTGGCCTGCGGCAAGCTCACCTGCGCGAGAGCGCCCGCACCCTTGGCGCGAGCGCTGCCGTAACGCTTTTACAGGTCTGTGCCGTTGACCCTTGTGGGCTTACTCATGGCATTATGCCGTCTGCGCGCGGGAACCATGCGGCACGCTCACATGCACAAGAACAGCTATGCCTTGGCTCAAGCGCCGCCGTAACGCTTTTACAGGTCTGCGCCGTTGGCCCTTGTGGGCTTCCCCACGGCATTAGGCTGTCTGCGCGCGGGAACCAGGTGTCGATCTCACCCGCGCAAGACCGCCCGCAATCTGGCGCAAGCGCAGCCGGAACGCATTGGCCCGGTCATGGCCATCACCCCTTGCGGGCTTCCCCATAGCCCTTTGACAGTCTGTCGCCGCCTGCGGGCGGCGGTTTGGAGGTAGGAATATGCAGCCGATAATACTGGACGCGCGCCTGGGCCGCGTGGCCGGGATGGTGCCCGCCTGCGGCGTGTGCGCCGACATTGGAGCCGACCACGGCTTTCTGTCGGCGTGGCTGCTGGCAAACGACCGCGTCGGGCGCATGTACATATGCGACATCAGCGCGCCCTCGCTGGACAAGGCGCGGCATCTGTTTGCGGGAGACGCGCTGGAGGCGCGCGCGCGCTTCGCCGTGGGCGACGGGCTGGAGCGCGTGGAGGAGCCGCTGGATGCGTGCGTGATATCCGGCATGGGCGGCGAGACCATGATGGGCATACTGGAGCGCGGCTGGCAGCGGGTCAGCGGCGCGACGCTGGTGCTGCAGCCCAATGTGGATGCGGACAGGGTGCGCGCGTTTTTGTACGACCGCGGCTTTGCCGTGACCGACGAGGACCTGATATTCGACGGGCGCTGGTGGTATCCGCTGATACAGGCGCGGCCCGCGCCCTGCGCGGCCCGCCCGGATGCCGCCGCGCTCATGGCGGGGCCGAAGCTGCTCGAGCGCAGGCATCCGCTGCTGCCCGAGTACGCGCGCCGTCAGGTGCGCATATTGCAAAAGGCGCTTTCGACCATGGACCCGGCGCTGGAGCGCACGGCCGCGCTGAAGGAGCGCCTTGGCGTATGGGAGGAGATAGCGGCATGGCGACAGTAGGCGATATACTTGCGGTACTTAACGGCATGGCTCCGCCGGAGCTGGCCGAGGAGTGGGACAATCCCGGACTGCTGGTGGGGCGCGCCGACCAGCAGGTCGGATCCGCGCTGCTGTGCGTGGACGCGACCGAGGCGGTGGTGCGCGAGGCGCGAATGCTGGGCGCAGGGCTGATAGTGGCCCATCATCCGCTGATGTTCCGCGCGATAAAGCGCGTGCGCGACGACGAGCCCGAGGGCCATGTGATATGCGAGCTGATACGCGCGGGGGTGAGCATGATAGCCGCCCATACCAACCTTGACATGGCGTCGGGCGGCGTGAACGACGCGCTGGCGGCGGCGCTGGGTCTGGAGGACGCGGTCAGCCCCGAGCCGCTGCTGCGCGCCGGGCGCATGGATGGCACGCTCCGCGAGGTGCGCGAGCGGGTGGAGCGGGCGCTGGATACGCGCGCGCTCAGCTACGGGCCGGAGGACATGCGCATTGAGCGGGTGGCGCTGTGCTCGGGCGCGGGCGGCAGCGAGCTGGCCGCGGCGGCGCGCTGCGGGGCGCAGGCGTTCATCACCGGCGAGCTCAAGCACAATGAGCTGATACTGGCCCGGCAGCTGGGCCTGGGCGCGGTATGCGCCGGACATTTCGAAACGGAAAGGGTTGTGTTATCTCCGCTCGCAAACGGTTTACAAAGTCGGCTCGATGCGCTACAATATAATGTGAAGGTATATGTCAGCGGGACGGATCCGCTCGCGTGAGCGCGCCCGCTGTTTTACAGCGCGCGGCGAATAGGAGGACAGCAAAGTGCAGTTAGATCTTTTGTGGAAATATCAGCAGGCCGACGTGGAAGTGGATAAGTACGAAAACGAAATGCGGAACGACGCCGACCGGCAGAAGCTGCTCAAGCACCGCACCTTCCTGGTTGAACAGCAGAACACCATGAAGAAGCTGGAAAACGACGTGAGCATAATGGCCGACCGTCTGGAGGCGGTGCGCGACGAGGCGCAGCGCCTGGAGGCGCAGCTGGCCGAGCAGAAGGCCCGCTTCGTGGACAACCCCGCCGAGGACGTGGAGACGGTGCGCGAGGGCCTGAAGCAGATACAGCGCACGCTCGACCTGCTCAGCCGCTATGAGCAGGAGCTGCAGAAGCTGCGCAAGGACGCCGATGCCCGCGACCGCCAGCAGCGCGAGATTCGCGTGCGCGCGGCTAAGGTCAAGGCGGAGTTCGACCAGCTCAAGGGCCAGTACGACCAGAAGTTCCAGCAGCAGAAGGCCCGCCTGGACGAGCTGAAGGCTGCGGCGGACCGCGAGGCCGTGGGCATAGACCCGGCGCTGATGAAGCGCTACAAGGAGATACGCAAGCACTGCTTCCCGCCCATGGCGCTGCTCAACGAGGACCGCTGCGGCGGCTGCAACATGTCGCTGCCCTCGGTGGTGATGCGCGACATACGCTCGGGCGAAAAGCTGGTGGAGTGCGACAACTGCGGCAGGATAATATACGCTCAGGAATGAGCATTCGGGGGCCGGTAAGGTGGAGGGGCTTTACCGGCCCCGGGTGTATGCCGGGAGTGTAAAGGAGGCGTAAACAACATGAAGGATATCGCTGAACTGGACCGCAACATGGCAGTGGCCAACCGCATAGACGACCCGGAGGTGGTGTGGCGCGACGCGCGCACCGCGCCCATAGCGCTGGAGGGCCTGTATCAGCCGCTGAGCGGGGGCCCCTTCCGCCGCCTGCCCCGGGAGGTCGCCGAGGCGACCAGCGAGGGCGTGGCGCAGCTGGCGCTGCACACGGCGGGCGGGCGCGCGCGCTTTGCCACCGATTCGCCCTATGTGGCCATACACGCCGAGCTGCCGGGCGGCGGGCGCATGGACCACATGGCCTTTACCGGCATATTCGGCTTTGACCTGTACGTAAAGCGCGCGGGCGCGTGGGCGTATCAGGGCACCTTCCGGCTGCCGGTCGATTCCTGCGCGGGCTACGAGTCCCGTGTTGAGCTGCCGGGCGGAATGTGCGAGGTGATGATGGACTTCCCGCTTTACAGCGGCGTGAACGGGCTGCTCATCGGCCTTAAGGCGGGCAGCGCGCTGAGCGCGCCCTGCGCATATGCGCGCCCCGTGCCGGTGGTGTACTACGGCTCGTCGATAACCCAGGGCGGCTGCGCCTCGCGCCCGGGCAACAGCTATCAGGCCATGATAGGCCGCATGCTGGACTGCGACTACCTGAACCTGGGCTTCTCGGGCAACGCCAAGGGCGAAACGGCCATCGCGCGCTACATGGCGGGGCTGAACATGAGCGCCTTCGTGTGCGACTATGACCACAACGCGCCCACGCCTGAGCATCTGGCCGCCACGCACAGGCCCCTGTACGAGACCATCCGCGCGCAAAACGCCGACGTGCCCATCATATTCGTCACCCGGCCCAATACCGACTGGCATGCCTACGACCCCGGGGAGGCCCGCGACGTGGCCGCGCGGCGCGACATAGTGCGCGCCACCTACGAATACGCCCTTGCGCAGGGCGACGGGCGCGTGGCCTTCATCGACGGCGCGACGCTGTTTGAGGGCGAGATGCGCGACTGCTGCACCGTGGACGGCTGCCACCCGAACGACCTGGGCTTTGCGCGCATGGCCAGGGTGATAGGCGCGGAGCTGGCCCGGTGGATATAACTTGAAAAGGAGCGGGGCAGGATGAAACTGAGAATTGCGGACCGCGTGAGCCTGTATGTTGAGGGCGGGCAGCGCATAGAGGGCGACAGCTGGCAGGACGTTGTGGTCGGGCAGGAGCTTACCGGCGCAGGACTTGGCGTTACGCTCACGGCGGACAAAACGCCGGTGCGCTTCGTGCGCCTGCGCTGGAACTTCCGCCCGGGCGACGCGCCCGACGCGCCCGTGCGCATACTGGGCGACTGCTGGGAGCGGGGCTACGGCGATCTGGAGTGGCGCGGCGTAGTCCCCGGGCGCGGCATGCCCTGGGCGTGCGCCGCCTCCACCGGCAGCGACATGGACCCGGACGCCGCCGGACGGCAGACGCACTGCTACGGCGTGCGCGTGCGGCCGGGCGCGCTGTGCTTCTGGCAGTACGACGACGCGGGCGTGACGCTGTGGCTGGACGTGCGCTGCGGCGGCGCGGGCGTGCGGCTGGGCGGGCGCACGCTGCGCGCGGCCGAGGTGGTCATGGGCGAATACGCGGACATGACCGCGTTTGACGCGGTGCGGGCGTTCTACCGCGGGCTGTGCGACGACGCGATACTGCCGCCCCGGCCCGTGTACGGCTTCAACAACTGGTACTACGCCTACGGCAGCTCATCGCACGAGGACATAATGCGCGACGCGCGCTGGCTGTCCGAGCTGTGCCGGGGCCTGGACAACCGGCCCTTCATGGTGATAGACGACGGCTGGCAGCCCGTGCGGGTCGACTGGCCCTGGGACAGGGGCAACGAGCGCTTCCCGGACATGGCGCGCCTGGCGGAGGAGATAAAGGCGCTGGACGTGCGCCCGGGCATATGGGTGCGCTATCTGGCCAACATGCAGCAGCAGATGCCCGGCGTGCCCGAGGGCGCGAGCAACATGCGCGACCACCGCTTCCTCGACCCCTCCCATCCCTTCGTGCGCGACCATATACAGGAGACCACCCGCCGCATAGTGGACTGGGGCTATCAGCTGATAAAGCACGACTTCTCCACCTACGACATGTTCGGCGACTGGGGCGTGCACCGGCCCACCACGCTGACCGATGACGGCTGGAGCTTCTTTGACCGCACGCGCACCAGCGCCGAGATAGTCGTCGACTTCTACCGCACGATACGCGAGGCGGCGGGCAGCGACACGCTCATACTGGGCTGCAACGTGATAGGGCATCTGACTGCGGGCCTGGCGCACCTGAACCGCACCGGGGACGACACCAGCGGCCGCGAGTGGGACAGGACGCGCGTGATGGGCGTAAACACACTGGCTTTCCACATGATGCACGACGGCGCGTTCTACGGCGCGGATGCCGACTGCGCGGCCTTCACGCACAAGGTGGCGCAGGGCCAGGCGCTCAAGTGGCTGGACATACTCTCAAAGAGCGGCACGGCGCTGTTCGTATCGCCCGAGCCGGGCGCGCTGGACGCAGAGGGCGTTGCGGCGCTGCGCGAGGCGCTTAAGCGCAACAGCGTGCAGGCCGACGTGCTCAAGCCCCGGGACTGGATGGAGACGGTGTGCCCGCGCGTGTACGACCTGAACGGCGAGCGCGTGACCTACGACTGGTACGAGGCCCAGGGCGACGACAGCATACGTCCCTGACGCGCAACGCGCGCGCGATTGACAAACGCGCCTAAACGTGCTATGCTGATAGATGCGAGTATGCCAAACGGCCGCATGCGTAACCACTCGCATGAGGAAAGTCCGAGCACCGCAGGGCAGGATGCCGGGTAACGCCCGGTGGAGGCGACTCCAAGGCAAGTGCAACAGAGATATACCGCCCCTTTGGGGGTAAGGGTGGAAAGGTGAGGTAAGAGCTCACCGGCGGACTGGCGACTTTTCCGTCATGTAAACCCCATCCGGTGCAAGATGTAGCGGGAGTGCCATGGTGGCCCGCCGACTCCCCAGAATCGCTTGAACCGTCCGGTAACGGGCGGTCTAGATAGATGGCCGTTCACGACAGAACTCGGCTTACAGGCATGTCTCGCATATTGGCAAATAAGCGCGTCGGATAAATCCGACGCGCTTATTTTCGCTCAAACGACTGCGTCGTTTGAGCGAGTTTTGCACTCGCTCACTGGTCGGGCGGCAAGCCGCCCTCCCGGCCGTTCGCTCGCGATAGGAAGCAATTTCTTCTCCGGGGGGGCAAGCTCCCCTCCGAAGAAATTGCTGCGTTTCCGCCGTACACGCCGGCG
>JBJEUC010000589.1:0-7088 GCA_051883635.1 Candidatus Fimadaptatus sp. | reverse complement strand
GGTAGCGGCCGCCCTGCCAGTGCGGCGGATAGCTGGTCAGCTCGCCCGAGGTCACGCGGTCGGCGGCGGAGGCCAGCGGCTTGCCCTCTATCTCCAGCACGGTCTCGGTTATCTCGGCCTGCGCCATGTCGCTCCAGGGCCAGCTCCACATCCAGTTGAGCGACACGTTGTGGTCGTAGCTGGTTATCTTGTAGTTCTCATATACGGACAGGCCCTCCTGCGCGTCGCACAGCAGCTGGTCGGCCTGAAGGTAGCTCTGCTCAAAGTAATCGCCCAGCTGGGCGGAGTCGCTGCCGTCGATTATGACGCTCGTGCGCTCGCTGAGTCCGTCGGTCAGCAGCACGTATATGTTGGATGTGTTCATTGCCATGTAAAAGCCGACTATCAGCAGCGCTGCTATCAGCGTGAGCAGCATCAGCCGCGTGGCGAAAAACCACAGGAATCTGCGCAGGTATTTCATCTGAAGCCCCTTTTCCCGCAAGCGCGGTCTATATTCCTCCGAAGCAGCGCGCAAACTCGGCCCCTGTCATGGCGGGCGAATTGGCGTATGCGCGCTCGCGTATCATTTGACGCGCCAGGGCGGCGTCGGGTTCCGTGCCGCCCAGCCAGTCGCCCAGGTATACGTCGGCGCGCGCGTACTCCATGGCCTGCCAGCCCATCGGCCGGCCGCTCAGCGATACGGGCTGCACCTGGCCGGATATTGTGATGAGCATGCCGCGCTCGAGGTAGCGCAGCGCCGTCTCGAACTCGGTCTTGCGCTCAAAGCGTCCGCCAAGCGCCCAGCGCAGCTCATGCCGCCCCCATACGGGCCGCTCATCAAACAGTCGCCACATCTCCATCGCCAGGCGCGGCACGAGCCCAGCCGCGTAGCGCTCGCCTATGTCCACGGCCCAGGCCGCGTGTGCCGCCGGGTACCATTCGCGGCTGATGAAGCCGCCGTGGCCGCCGAGCATGTGGGCGTATGCGCCGTCCCGCCGCTCGGCCAGCCTGTCCTTCCAGCCCCAGGGGTCGGCCTCGCCGCCGGTGTGCCACGCGGAGGGCTCGGTCACGTCGCGCAGGCTCAGATACCCGTTTCTGCCGCAGAACAGCATGAAGCCCTTTTCGTTAAGCAGCCCGACGAACTCGTCATATGTGCGTATCGTCATTTGCCCATCACCCTGAAGTAGCGCATTACGTGCCTGTTCATCGCCAGCACCAGCTCCTGCGCCTCTATGCGGCGCATGTAGCCGCTGGGCTGGCCGTACTTGTTGGTGGAAACGGACTCGGGGTCGTTGCATATGAACCATGTGCCGGCGGGCGTGGTCTCGTATCCGCATACCACCATCGCGTGCCCGCTCTCCGCGCCGTCAAAGTTGCACATCACTATCAAAAGATGGCCGTCCTCAAGGTCGCGCCGCATGTTCTCCGCGCTCATGTCGTATACGCTGTCCAGCCTTACGCCCTGGCCGGTGAGCACGTCGTACAGCTCCACGTCGTACCAGCCCTCGCCGTCATGGGGGCTGAGCGCGCGCAGCATCGCCGTGGTGACGCGGTTCTCGCGGCTGAGGTAGTTCAGCACCATCTCGCCGCAGGCCGGCATGCAGTTGGTGGCGCTGTATGCGCCGGTGGTCAGCTGGTTCACGTACCAGTCCCAGTTCACGTCCAGCAGGCAGCCCTCGCTCCCGCCCTCGGCGGGCTCCAGCCCTATGCAGCTGAGCATCAGCTCGCATACGGCCGCGCGCGCCTCCTCACGGCCCCAGGAGGAGAGCGCCCTTTCGTCATGGCCCACCAGCCGCAGCACCGGCCCGGCCAGCTGCCTGAGCTGCACCGGCACGTCGGGCTCAAACGTGCTGCTGACCGGGTAGCCGTCCATCAGCCCGGCGGCCAGGGCCTTGCGCACGTATGGGCTGGTCGAATCGAGGGGATACTCCGTGTCCTCCGCGTCTATCCCGCCGTAGAGGGCTTCGTAGACCGTAACCAGCAGCTCGCAGAGCAGCGCGCGCGTGAGCGGCGCGTCGTCCAGGCCCGCGCTCAGCTCGTACCCGGCCCGCACCGAATCGGTCAGGCCGGTCAGCCGGAGCGCCAGCGCCAGCTCGTCGCGCGCCTGGGCGACGGTGGCCTGCGCCGTCGCCGTGCCGTAAAGGCGCGTGCGCAGCGCGTTTTTGAAGGCCAGCATGTATTCCGCCGCCGCCAGCCGCGTGACGGAAAGGTGCGCCCAGGAGGCCTCGGACGTCGTTATCAGGTCCAGCTCGAGCGCCTTGCGTATGGACTTGTCGGTCGAGAGCTTGCTGGTTATACGGGATTCGTCCACCTCCGCGCCGGATATGAACTCATATGCCGATACGAGCATGCCCAGCAGCTGGGAGCGGCTTATGTCGGCGCCCTTCGCCGCAGCCACCGCGCCCGTCAGCGCCAGCGAGGCGGCCAGCACCGCGGCCAATATCCTTTGCAACACGCGCATATCAGCACCTCCAAAGTCACCTTCATTATATCAACATTGGGCGCGCAAGTAAACCCCGCGCGCGTTATTTTGCTTTTGGGGCGAATGCAGGGCGCCGCGCACGCTTTTCTCACAAATTTCGCAAAAAAGCACGCGCGCTTGTCATAATGGCACAGGCGCGCGCATATATAGTCAGTGTATATAATTGAGCCGGGAACAGGCCGGTTCATGCGACTAAAGCGCGATATCGCGCGCAACGGGAGGGTTGGATATGGACAAGCTCAACAGCACTGCGGGTATGCAGCCGTTACCTGCCGTCAGGGTGCTCCTGGCGGACGACAATCAGGAGATAACCTCGCTGGTCACAGACTATCTGTCGGCAAAAAGCGATATAGAACTGGTAGGCGCAGTAAACGACGGCGCGCAGGCGCTGGAGCTGCTGCGCGAAAAGCCCTGCGACGTGCTGGTAATGGACCTGATAATGCCGGCGCTGGATGGATTTGCGCTGCTGCCCATGCTGGACACGCTGCCCGAAAGGCCGCGCACGATAGTGCTCACCGCGCTGAGCCGCGGCGACTTCATCACCCGCGCGATGCAGCTGGGGGCCGATTACTATATGCTTAAGCCCTTCGGCTGCGATGAGCTCTACCGGCACATAATCGACATGCGCCGCACCGCGCCGCTCAAGGCCAGCGTGACCGCGCCCGCGCCCATACCGCCCAAGTCGCTGGAGGAGGAGATATCCTCGCTGTTCCTGATGGTGGGCATACCGGCGCATATCAAGGGCTACCAGTACCTGCGCGAGGCCGTGCGCATGGTAGTGGACGACCCCGACGTGATAAACCGCATAACCAAGGAGCTGTACCCCGGCATCGCCCGCAAGTACTCCACCTCGGCCAGCAAGGTGGAGCGCGCCATACGCCACGCCATCGAGGTGGCCTGGAACCGCGGCCGCGTGGACGCGATAAACACCTCGTTCGGCTGCCATGTGTTCTCGCGCGACGACAAGCCCACAAACGGCGAGTTCATCGCGCTGATAGCCGACAAGATGCTGCTCAGGCGCAGCGCGTGACGCGCCCGGGCGGAGCCTGCCGCCAGAACGCCGGTTTGGCGGAGGCCGACGCAAGCCACGGCGGGGAGAAGGCTCACGCGGGCTGAGCAGTGCCCGCCGCCGGCTGCGCTGCGCGGGAGCGAATCATGCGCCCGCAAATGAACAAGGCCGATTCGTCGCATACGCCGCTGAAATGCCCGGCACTTCAGCGGCGTAGCTTATGGACGGCGAGGCAGGGGAGCCCCCATCTGCCGCCATCTCGCCGAAACCTGCGGTAACTGTGCCCCTCTCGACCCGAGCGGTGCCCATCGTAGGCTGTGATGCGCGGGGGCGAATCATGTGCCAACACATGACCAAAAGCATTTCACCAGATACGCCGTTGAAGTGCCCCGCACTTCAGCGGCGTATCTTATAGACAGCAAAGCATGTGAAGCACCCCCTCCGCCCACGCCCCCTCCGCCCGGCATTTTTGCCGCCCGGGCGCGCTGGGCGGCATATTCCCTCCCGGCCATGCTTATACATAGCGTAGATGAAGGAGGTCGTATATATGCCGCTTAATATCAGCCGACAGACGCTCGAGACCGAGCGCGTGGTGGACTCCCGCATAGTCAAGGCGCTGATAGAGACCGACGCCATGGCCCAGGGCGCGGACGAGGTGCTGCTGTGCGACGCCATGTGCGTTATCGATTCGGCGCAGGCGCAGCAGGGCCGCATACTGCTCGACGGCAAGGTGCGCTTTCAGGTGCTTTACCGCGCCCAGGGCGAGGTGACCAGCCTCATGATAAGCGCCCCGCTCAGGGAGATGATAGAGGCCGAGGTGGGCCCCAAGATGGCCGTGAGCTGCTTTTCCGAGATAGAGAGCGCCGAGGCCCGCCTCATGGCCGGGCGCATACTCTGCCGCGCCGTGCCGGCGATTCGCGTGACCGTGACGGCGCTGGAGCCCTGCGCGGTGATATCGGGGCTGGATGGGCTGGAGGGCGTCTGCGTGCAGCGCGCGCGGATAGCCTCGCTCAAGGTGAACGCCGAGGCGCAGGCGGCGGCCTCGCTCAGCGAGGAGTTTGAGCTGCCGCGCAATCTGGGGGCGGAGCGCACGCTGATGACGCGGGCGCGCGTCGACGTGAGCGACATGTTCGACGCCGTGGGCGGAGTCATGGTCAGGGGCAGCGTGGCGCTGGAGGCCGTGCACAAGTGCGCGCTGCCGGGGCGGCCCATAGCCGTGACCCGCCATGCGCTGCCGTTTGAGCAGCTGGTCGAGCTGCCCGAATGGCTGCGCGGCGACCTGCGCGCTGAGGCCTGGGTGACGGGCGTGACCGCGCAGACCCTGAGCGATGAGGAGGGCGCGCTGCTGCGCGCGGGGGTGGAGCTGCTGATAGGCGTAAAGGCGCTGGGCGTGGACGAATCCGAGGCCGTGACCGACGCCTACGCCGTGGGCTCAAGCGACATTCAGATGACCTGCGGCCAGCTCCGTGTGCGCACCGAATCCCGCCAGGTGCGCGCGCTGCAGACGGCCAAACTCAAGTTCACCCTGCCCGAGCTGCGCGGCGGCGACGGGCGCGTGTCGGGCGTGAGCCAGGCGCTCTACTGCGTGGGCCGCCCCACGGTCATGCAGGCCGCCAGCGCCGACGGCAAGGTAACTGTGGACGGCGTTATGGAGCTGCAGGTGGTGTACCTGCCGGTGGGCGGGGACGACGTGCTCTCGGCCATGCTGCAATCGCCCTTTACGGCCAGCTTCCAGGCCGACCTGCCCGCCGACAACCCGCTGCTGCTGGAGGCGTTCGACTGCGAGTGCATGCCGGTCACCTCCTCCCAGCTGGAGCTGAAGTGTACGCTGGCGCTCAACGCCGAGGTCGACGCCCAGGCCGAGTACCAGGTCGCGCTGGACGCGCAGGAGGTGGAGGGCAAGGACGTGCCGCAGGGCATAACTGTGCTTCTGGCGCAGCAGGGCGACACAGCGTGGGACCTGGCCAAGCGCTTCCGCGTGCCCATGGGCGAGCTGGAGCGCATGAACCCGGGGCTGGGCGCGGGCGTGAACGCGCGAGGCAGGGGCGCGCAGGTGATGATATTCCGCAGATAGGTTCACAAATCGCGCAAAATGGTGTATGATAGTTGCAAGGCCGCATTCCGGCGTGGACGCGCCGGGGTGCGGTAACTGTGCTTCTGGCGCAGCAGGGCGACACGGCGTGGGACCTGGCCAGGCGCTTCCGCGTGCCCATGGGCGAGCTGGAGCGTATGAACCCGGGGCTGGGCGCAGGCGTGAACGCGCGCGGCAGGGGCGCGCAGGTGATGATATTCCGCAGATAGGTTCACAAATCGCGCAAAATGGTGTATGATAGTTGCAAGGCCGCATTCCGGCGTGGACGCGCCGGGGTGCGGTAATTCTGTGTCTGGGCGGGGTGCCGTGTGATTATCAAAGCATATGCCAAGATCAACTGGACGCTGAACGTGCTGGGCGAAAGGCCGGACGGCTATCATGAACTGGACATGCTCATGCAGAGCGTGGAGCTCTGCGACGATGTTGAGCTGCTTGAGAGCGACGAACTGACGCTTGCGATAACGGGGCCGCGCGGCGCGGGCCTGAGCGCGGGCGAGGACAACCTGATGCTGCGCGCCGCGCGCCTGCTCCTGCGCGAGACCGGCGCGCGCGCCGGCGCGGCGCTCAGGCTCGTAAAGCGCGCGCCCATGCAGGCCGGCATGGGCGGCGGCTCGGGCGACGCCGCCGCCGTGCTCGCGGGGCTCAACGAGCTGTGGCATCTGGGGCTCACGCAAGGCGAGCTAAGCACGCTGGGCGCGCGGCTGGGCGCCGACATACCGTACTGCCTGAGCGGCGGCCTGTGCCGTGTGCAGGGGCTGGGCGAGCGCGTCGAGCGCCTGGAGGGCGCGCGGGAGCGGGAGCTGCTCGTGGCGCTGCCGGGGCGCGGCCTGTCCACGCGCGACGTGTTTGCCCGGAGCGCCGCCTGCCCGCGCCAGGACACCCTCCGCGCGGCTCGGGCGCTGCGCGAGGGCGACTGGGACTGGCTGGAGCGCTTCACCGCCAACGACCTGGAGCGCGCGGCCTGCGCCATGCTGCCCGATGTGGGCGAGTGCGCCGCGCTGCTGCGCGCAAGCGGCGCGCGCTTCGTGCGCATGACGGGCAGCGGCAGCGCGGTCTACGGCGTGTACGCCCCAGGCGACGCGCAGCGGGCGCTCGACAGGGTGCGTCAGCGCTTCGGCGACAGCTTCGTCACGCGCACGCGGGTGTGATTGGGAGGGGGAGCAGGGGAGAGCAATGCCGCGTCATGCCGTGGCGCCACCTGACGATTCGCACGCGTCGCGCATGAACCGCGTGCATTTTGACAGCGCCAGCGCGCGCAATGCCGTACATGCCGAAATGCGCCATCACCGCGAACGTCGCACACGCCATGTCGCCCTGCGCCGCTTCGTACTGCACAGTTGCATCGCTCATAAAACCGCGCGCATGTCGACCGCACGAAGCGCGCAATGCCGCATCGTGCCGAAGCGTACCATCACTACGAACGCCGCACACGCCATAGCGCCCTGCGCCGCTTCGTACTGCACAGTTGCATCGCTCATAAAACCGCGCGCACGACACCATCGCAAGCGCGCAATGCGTATTCCGCC
>JBJEUC010000588.1:0-7088 GCA_051883635.1 Candidatus Fimadaptatus sp. | reverse complement strand
AGCCCAACGTGCTTTGCGGCACTTCGCATAACTACTTTGTGCAGCTCGCTCCCGGCGAGACGCGCACCTTCCGCGCGCGCATGCGCGTGCAGCGCCCCGGCGAGCGCTGGCGGATGCGCTTTTCCAACACGGTGGACACCACCTGGGACGACGGCTCGGTATCGCGCGCGAACACGCCGGGCGGCGCGTTTGAGATAGTTTCAGCCGCCTTTTCGGACGGCGAGGCCACCGCGCGCGTGACCTTCGGCGGCGAGCCTGCCTGCGCGGTCGCGCCGAGCGCGTGCATAGTAAGCGACCCCTGCCGCATGGGCTCGCGCGGGGGCTACATAGAGTTCCGCTGGTGCCTGCGCGCGGGCGGCGAGGGCGCGCGGGTGCCCGCCACGCCCAACAGCCAGGCGCTCTGCTCGTTCGCGGACGGCGAGCACACCTTTGATGCCGCCGACGCCTTTACCGACGCGCAAACGCTCGAGCTGGAAAACCTCTGCGCGCTGCCGGACATGTTCGAGGCCGAGGGCGCGCCCCTCAGGCGCATGACGTTCCTGGGCGACTCGATAACGCAGGGCTGCGGCACGCGCATTGACATGTACGAAAGTTGGGCCGCGCGCATCGCCGCCGAGCTGAGCGAATGCTACGCCTCGCTCAACCTGGGGCTGGGCTTTGCGCAGATAGGCGACGCGGCCAGCGACGGAGCGTGGCTGAGCCGCGCAAAGGACTGCGATATCATCAACGTCTGCCTGGGCGTGAACGACATACTGCACGGCGAGGGCGACAGCGCCATCTGCATAGCGCGACTGCGCCGGATAGTTGCCGCGCTCAAGGCCGCGCCCCGGCCCCCGCGCGTGGTACTGTTCACCGTGCCGCCCTTCGACTACGAGGGTGAGAACATCGCGCGCTGGCGCGCCATCAACGCGGCCATATCCGCGCCGGGGCACTTGGGCGCCGACCATGTGTTTGACATGGCCCGGGTGCTGTCCATCGGCGGCGAGCGCGAGTACATGTCCAAGTACGGCCCGCATCCGGACGGCGTGGGCGGCGCAGCGGTCGCGCGCGAATATATTGATGTTTTTCTGCCCAGGATTGGGGGGTGAGGTTGGCGCGGGGCGCTTTCCTTGCCTGCGTTGCGGTGTCGCGGCGGCGTTCTTGCGCCGCTGTTACCTGAGTTCTCTACCGCGTGGCAGCCTCCTTGGATTCTCGGGTACCCCTTTGTACCGCCGCCGCTCCGCTGAGGGGGTGGAGGCGGCGGAGCGACGCGTTATGGCGCAGCGCTCTGCCGCAGAGGCAAGGGGTTCTGTGTTGATTTGCGTTCTTCAGTTGCTTTGCGACTTTCGCGGCGCATTCTTGCGCCGCTGTTACTTGTTGGCGCAGCCTTGTGGCAGCCTCCGGCGGCCAAGGAGGGATAGGGGGATTGCGAGTTCCCCCTACTCCCTCCTTGGATTCTCTGCTCACCCCTTTGTACCGCCGCCGCTCCGCTGAGGGGTTGGAGGCGGCGAAGCGCTGCATTCTGGCGCAGCGCTTTGGCGTTGGGGCAATGGGTTGGGGTGGTGCTTTGCGTTCTTTCGTTGCTTTTCGGGGCCAGCATCATTGACACACAGCATCCCGCCTTCCATCGAAACACAAGGAGCGCTCAGAGCCAATGCTCTGAGCGCTCTCTGCATATCAGCTTGTCACCGAATGCTTATGCCCGGCGCATGTGCTTCTGCGCCGGAGCGATGTGCCGACCTCGCGCGGCGCTCACCGGAGCGCGGCCCTTGCGCCGCCGCGCTGCTATTTGCGCGGCCTGCGCTGTTGCTCCCGCACGCGGAACTCGACCATCTCCCGCAGCAGCTCCCAGGGCATGGGCCGGTCGTAGGGCAGCTGCACCGAGCCCGCGCCGCAGCGATAGCCGCGCAGCCGCTCCGCAAAGGCCGTCACCGCGCTCGAGCCGGGATGAAAGCCCAGGTGCCGCTTCTCGCCCGCGAAGTGTACCAGATTGCCGTTCAGCACAAACGTGGGCATGCCCCAGGCTATCTTCTCCCCTATCCCGGGCGCGCAGGAGTGTATCAGCGCGCGCAGCTCCTCCATGCGGAGCCTTACCTCGCCGTCATAGCGCGCGATGTACTCGTCTATCGTGGCGCAATTCTGCGGACGGGCCTCGCGCTCGCGCAGCACGACGTGCACCGTGTCGCCGGGCTGCTTGCCTATGCGCGCGCGTATGTCCTTGCGCAGGCCGATGACATGGCAGGGCGCGCCCATGCGCACCAGCTGACCCTCGTACTCCACGCCGTCAAACGCGGCGCACACCTGCACGCGGCCGCGCCCGAAGGCCTGCCTTACGTCGAAGGGTATGCGCACGTAGGCCGCGTCCATGTCGGGCGCGCGCTCTATCACGGCGTCAAACTCATACGCGCCCGCCCCGGCGTTATCCGTCATATGCCCTGCGCGCGCATCCACTCGCGGCTGGCGGCGAGGTCCTCAAGCGGCTCGCGCAGATGCGTGTCGTGCTCGACCATGACCCACTTGTCAAAGCCGCGCGCCTTCAATAGCGCTATGACCTCGGCGTTGGGCACGCGCACCTCGTCCGGCTCGCCGCCCTGATAGTCCAGCCCGGTAAAGTAGCCGCGCTTGAACCACTCGGCGGCGGACTTGTCCTGCATCACCCAGCACTTGAGATGCACGGCCACCAGCCGGTCGTAGTACCTGTCCGCCGTGGCGAGCGCGTCGCCGCCGGCCACGGCCAGATGGCCGGTATCCAGCAGCAGCCCCGCGTCCGGGCAGCGGGCCATGAACTCGTCCAGCTGCTCCTGCGTCTCCACCAGGCTGCCCAGGTGGTTGTGCAGCGCCACCTTTATGCCGTAGCGCGCGCAGGCGCGGGCCTGCGTGTTGACCTGGCGGCAGAAGTCGTCGAACGTCCTGGCGCTCACGTTGGCCCACACGTAGTCCTTGCCCAGCGCCGCCGTCCACTGTATCGACTTTTCCGCCGTGGGTGCAAGGCAGGTGGCGAAGTCCATGCCCATGCGCCGCGCCATGGCCGCGGTGTTGAGCGCGTCGGCCTCGCTTATCGGGCGCAGGCGCTCCAGGCCGTCATAGCCTATGGCCCTGATGTCGGCCAGGCGCTGCTCATAGTCGAACAGGCCGCCTTCCCATACGAACATGCCGTAATCGGCCACGCCTATCTTCATGGCTCATTACCTCCCCGACGCAAAGCTGCTGTTGCGCTTGGCGATGTCGATGTACTTGATGACGTCGACCGCTTCCTCCAGAGTTATCGGGAAGGGCGCGCCGTTGCGTATGGAATCATAGAGATACCCCCATATCTCGTCCAAGCGGGACTGCGCTATCGCCTCATCGCGCTCTATCCAGTTTATCTGCTCCTCCGAGCGGAAGGTATTGCTGGAGCCGAACGACTGGCCGGGCGTGCCGGGGTCGGCCTCGATGGGGCTGAGGGTCTGCTCGGGGTCGATATAGCGCAGGTGTGCGGACTTGCTGTCGATGGTCAGCGCGCCGCGCGTGCCATATACCCTGTATTCCGGCACGGGCAGCGCGGTGCCGCCGCTTATCTCCATCTCGACCACGCGGTCGTTTTCGCCGGTGAAGGTGAGCACCAGGTGGTCCTCGCAGTCGCCCGCCGCGGCTATCTGGTCAAGCTGCGAGCTGAACGCCCTGACCGGCGCGCCCAGGAGCCTGAGCGAATGGTCGACGATATGCGGGCCCCAGTTGAGCAGCTGGCCGCCGCCGAACTCGGACAGTGTCTGCCAGTCGTTGCGGCGCTGGTAGCTATCGCGCGCCAACTGTATGCGGTACACGCGCCCCAGCAGGCCGGACTCGATTATGCCCTTGACATAGATGAAGTTGGCTTCGAAGCGGCGGTTATGGCGCACATAGAGGCGGCCGTACTTGCCGCTATCGGACAGGCGCTTGAGCTCGAGCGCCTGTGCATACGAAATCGACATCGGCTTTTCGACGAGCACGTCCTTGCCCGCCAGCAGCGCGCGCCGGGCGTGGTCGAAGTGGTCGCACGAGCGCGTGGCTATCGACACGAGCTCCACGTCGGGGTCGGCAATCAGCGCGTCTATATCGGCATACGCCTTACAGCCGGGGAAGCGCTCGGTCATGGCGGCCAGCCGCTCGGGTATCACGTCGCATGCCGCTGCGAACACAAACCTATCGCCCTTATCCGCCAGTTCATTGGTATGCATGCCCCAGCCGGCGCGGCCCAGGCCCACCAGGCCTATACGTACAGGTTCCACAGACATCATCTCCATTTTGCAAGTGAGGTGTTTCCTGTTCAGATTATCTCACAGACTTGGGGGGATGTCAATTACATTGGGCGTGCAGCGAGGGGAAGTTCGCATTTTTACAGTTCGGAGTGAAAATGTCAAGTTGTGCGGGTATGAGGGTGCACTGGGATGGTGTATCCATGCATGTGGGCAAAGGGGTTGTATGTTGCTTTGCGGGTTTCACGGCGCGTCCTTGCGCCGCTGATGGCTGCGGCAGCAGCCTTGTGGCAGCCTCCGGCGGCCAAGGAGGGCCAGGGGGATTGCGATTTCCCCCTGGGCCCTCCTTGGATTCTCCTTTACCCCTTGAAACGCCGCCGCTCCGCTGGGGGTTGGAGGCGGCAGGGCGCTGCATTCTAATGCGGCGCTCTGCCGCAGGGGCAAGGGGGTGGGGTGTTGATCTGCGTTCTTCCGTTGTCTTGCAGAAATTGCGGCGCGTCCTTGCGCCGCCTTTGGCTGCGTTAGCAGCCTTGTGGCAGCCTCCGGCGGCCAAGGAGGGCCAGGGGGATTGCGATTTCCCCCTAGGCCCTCCTTGGATTCTCCTTTACCCCTTGAAACGCCGCCGCTCCGCTATGGGGATGGAGGCGGCGGGGCGAAGCGTTCTTGTGCGGCGCTCTGGCGTTGGGACAAGGGGTGGGATGTGGGGATTTGCGTTCTGGCGGCGGGGTATTGGGGGCGTGCTTTGGGAGGATTGCGGTTTAGGGGCGCTCCCCTGCCCTGTGGGACAAACGAGGAGGGTCCGTAGGCCCCTCCTCGTTTGTCACGATGATGTGCGCTTGGATTGGATGGCAATTACTTGGCGCCGTACTTGTCGGCCAGGTACTTCATCGCCTGCGCGTAGCCCTCGAAGCCCAGGCCGATGTAGTGCGCCTCGCAGGCCATGCCCGCGTAGGAGAGCTGGCGGAAGGGCTCGCGCTTGGTCACGTCGCTCAGATGTACCTCCACCGCTGGCAGGCCCACCGCCTTGAGCGCGTCCAGTATGGCCACGCTGGTATGGGTATAGGCGGCGGGGTTTATCACTATGCCGTCCATGCGGCCGTAAGCCTGCTGTATGCGCGTGACGATGTCGCCCTCGCTGTTGGACTGGAAGAGCTCGACCTCGACGCCCAGCTCGGCGGCCTTGGCCTCTATGAACCGGCATAGGCTCTCGAAGTTCTGGCTGCCATAGATGGCCGGTTCGCGTATGCCCAGCATGTTGAGGTTGGGCCCGTTGATTATCAGCAGCTTCATTTGCTTACCTCCCAAAGTGTCCGTCGTAGGCGCGCAGTATCTCATCCACCGCGGTGTCCAGGCATTCGTTTACCACGCGGTAATCGGAAAGCGCCTCGTAAAGGGGCCTTCGCCGGGCATAGAGCGCCTCGTTCTGCTCGCGCGTCATCGAGAGCGGGCGGTTGTTGCCCAGCTCTAGCTGCGCAAGCGGCCTGTCGATGAAGAACACGACCGAGTTCTGGCGGAGCGGGTCGGTGTTTTCGGGCCGCGTGACCACGCCGCCGCCGGTCGCTATCACGCAGCCGCTCTGCCGGCCGGCCTCGGCCACGACGGCGCTTTCGATGCGGCGGAACGCCTCCTCGCCCTCGCTGCGGATTATGCTGCCCGGGTCGCGGCCCTCAGCGTAATCCGGCACCATGCAGTCGGTATCCATGAAGCGCCGCCCCAGTCTCTCGGCCAGCAGCCGCCCAATCGTGGTCTTGCCGCTGCCCGGCATGCCTATCAGCACGATGTTATGCGTAGCGCGCTCTATGCGCGCGCGCACGCTGTCGATTATGCCGTCATCCAGCCTGGCATCGCGGAAGAGCTCGCTGGCCAGCTTGGCCTGCGCCACCAGCATGTGCAGCCCGTTGGCGCAGCGTATGCCCCGGCGCTCGGCGTCCAGCAGCAGCGCGGTCCTGGCCGGGTTGTATATCAGGTCGAGCACGCCCTCGCACGCTGGGAACATATCCAGCGAGAGCGGCGCGACGCCGGTCGCGGGGTACATGCCCACGGGCGTGGTGTTCACTATCACCTGCGCGTCGGCGTGGCGGTCGAGGTTAGTGTAATTGTCCTCGCCGCTGCGCGATATCACGCGCACCCCCCGCGCGCCCAGCTCATGAAGTGCCGTGCGCACCGTCTTTGACGAGCCGCCGCTGCCCAGCACCAGGCACTTGCGGCCGGAAATGGCTATCCCCGAGCGCTTTACCAGCTGCTCAAAGCCGTACTTGTCGGTATTGTAGCCGTGCAGCGCGCCCGATGCGTCCTTGACGATGGTATTGACGCTGCCTATCGCGCGCGCGTTGGGCGATATGGTGTCCAGATAGGGCATCACGGTTTCCTTGTAGGGTATGGTCACGTTTATCGCGCGGAACTCCTTGCGGCTCATGAAGCCCTCCACCGCCTCCGGCGGCATGGGGCACAGGTCGTAGGTGTAGCCGCCGAAGAGCTCGTGTATCAGCTTGGAGTAGCTATGGCCCAGCTTTCCGCCCAGCAGCCCGTACTTTTCCATAGCGCCCACCCTCAGACCATCTCCGAATAGCTGCCCAGATAGGTGAACTGATCCAGCTCGGTATCCAGCTCGGTTATCAGCTGCTTGAGCGCGGGAGCGTAGATGGAGGCGTCCACGTCAAAGTAGAACATGAACTCGAAGTCGCGGCCGGGCATGGGGCGCGATTCCAGCTTGGTGAGGTTGATGCCCAGCGAGTAGAAGCGGCTGAGCACATGGTAGAGCGAGCCGGGCTTGTTGGGCAGCACCATCATCATGCTGGTGCGGTCCGCGCCGGGGTATATCTCCAGCCTCTTGGATATGCAGATGAAGCGGGTGTGGTTGTTGCCGTCGTTCTGTATGTCGCTGCTCAGGCTGGT
>JBJEUC010000587.1:0-7105 GCA_051883635.1 Candidatus Fimadaptatus sp. | reverse complement strand
GACGCAGTCACTTGGGCGAAACGCAGTGGCGGGGGAGCTTGCTCCCCCGCCACATATTTCATATCAGTGCCATGCACTTGAGCGCGTACATGAAGCCGAACACGCTGAACATGGAAAAGGCCGTCGTGAACACCACCAGCTGGCCGGCCAGCTCGCCGTCGCCGCCCATCTGCTGCGCCATGGGGTAGCTGGACACGGCGCACGGGGCCATGAACGCCACGCCCAGCGAGGCCAGCTCCATGCCGCGATAGCCGCACAGCACCGCGACCGTGAGCCCCAGCAGCGGCACTATCACGAGCTTGCCCAGCGTGCCTATTATCAGCGGGCGGGCGTTGCAGCGTATGCGCGAGAACTCGAACGCGCCGCCCAGCACGAACAGCGACAGCGGAGTGGCTATCTTGGCGGTGTCGTTTATCGCGGTCTGTATGAAGGTGGGCATGGTAAGGCCGCTTATCAGCCACAGAAAGCCCAGCGCGCAGCTGATTATCAGGGGGTTGGTGACTATGCCGCGCAGTATCTTGAGCGGGTTCACCTTGCCGCCGCGATAGGTCTCCAGGGCGATAACGCTCATGACGTTGAAGGTGGGTATCGATATGGCCACCAGCATGGACGCCACGGCGATGTCCTCGCCCGGATAGAGCAGGCCCACCAGCGGCAGGCCGAACAGCGCGTAGTTGGAGCGCCCCATGGCCTGTATCAGCACGCCCCGGCGCGAGTTCTCCTTCTCTATGAGCGGCACCACGGCGAACAGCGTGAGGAACACGGTCATCTCGGCGATAAAGGCGAACAGGAACACCCACGACCCCGAAAGCGCGTCCAGCTTGGAGGTCGATATGTTCTTGAACAGCAGTATCGGCAAAAACAGCTTGAATATGAGCTTGTTCATCATCTGATGGGTGTGCTGATCCATCAGCGGCGTGCGGCGTATCACGTAGCCCAGCGCCATTATCAGGAACAGCGGCAGTACCGCGTTGGCGGTGGTGATGAAGTTTTCCATGTGAACAGGTTACCTCCTTTTTGAGCGCGCGGGCGCGTCAGGTCGTTTCGTCTGCCGCGCCTGTGCCGCGGCGTATGCCGGTGCGGCTGTGCTTCCAGCGGCCGCTCAGCAGGAACCATATGCCCACAAGCAGCGAGGCCAGCGAGGCTATGGGAGCCGCCGCGCCCACGCCGGCCAGCCCCATAGGCGTGCGGGACAGCAGCATCGCCACCGGCGCGCGCAGCAGTATCGCCGAGAGCATGCTGTTTATCAGCGAGAACATCGAGTGGCCCGCGCCCAGCATCAGGCCGTTTATGCAAAACAGGAAGGACACCGTCAGGTAGTCGAAGCTGAACGCGCGCAGGTAGGTAACGCCGTACCTGAGCACCTCGTCCTCGGCGTTGAATATCTTGAGTATCAGCTCGGGGCACAGCTGCGTAAAGGCGAACACCGCCGCGCCTATCGCCGCCGATATGCGCATGCCGACATTGAGCGAATCCAGCGCGCGGTCGTAGCGCTCCGCGCCTATGTTCTGCGCCGCTACCGACGATACCGAGGACGACATCGCCAGCGCCGGCATTATGCCGAAGCTGTTGAACTTGCCGCAGACCGCCACCGCCGCGCTGGCCGCCACGCCAAAGCTGTTTACTATCGCCGTCATTATCAGGAAGGACAGGTTGGTCACTATGCTCTGCACCGAGGAGGGCAGACCTATCTTTATCAGCAGCTTCACCTTGTCGGCATGTATGCGGAAGCTGGCGGGTCTGAAGTCAAACACGAACCCGTGCGTGCCCAGATAGACCGCGCAGAGCACCACGCTCAGCCCCTGCGATATTATCGTGGCCAGCGCCGCTCCGGACGCGCCCATCTGCCACGCGCCCACCATCAGCAGGTCCAGCGCCACGTTCACCACGCAGGCCACCGCCACGAATATGAGCGGCCGCTTGCTGTCGCCCAGGCCGCGCTGTATCGAGGAAAGGGCGTTGTACCAGAACACGCACAGCGTGCCCATCAGAGATATGACGAGGTAGTTGTGCGCCTCGGAGAAGGACTCCGCGGGCGTGTTCAGAATGCGCAGCACGCCGTCGCAGGCGATGAGCATTATGACCATCAGCGCTATGCCCAGCAGCGTGAGCAGGCTCAGCATAGTGCCTATGGTCTGCTTTACGTCCTCGCCGCGGTGCGCGCCGTAGTACTGGCCCACCAGCACCGTGCCGCCCGTGGTGAGGCCCGATACCATCATCATTATCATGTGGGTTATCTGGCCGCCGATGTTCACGCCGGACATGGAGTTGGTGCCGCAGACCCAGCTGACTATCAGCATGTCGGCGACGCTGTAAAGCGCCTGCAGGAGATTGGCCAGCAGAAACGGCAGGGCGAACCTGATAAGATGATGTGATATACTGCCCTGGGTAAAGTCCTGTTGCAGTTTGCTCATTTATGGACGCACACCTCGCTCTTGTGGCAGAGTTTCGTTGATAAACTTAATCATACCATCAAACCCTCAAAATGTAAAGCGCGCTGCGGCGGCGCGCGCGCAGGCGTAAAGGATATTTTACACCGCTGCGGGGCGCGCGGATCGAATGCGGTTGCTATTGCAAATTCGGCTCGGCCAAAGTATAATGTATATGGCATTATCCGATAATGCCGGAACCGGCGACTATCGTGCTCCGGCACGCTGTGGAGGAGAGTTAAATGGCAGTATTACCTGATTGGCAGAACCTGGATTTGCACAGCATCAACCGTCAGCCCAACCGCACCACGCTTATTCCCTATGCGTGCCGGCAGTCGGCCCTGGCGGGCGAGCGCGGCGTATCGCCGTTCTACAAGCTGCTCAACGGCGTATGGGACTTCTACTTCGCGCCCACGCCCGACGAATGGGCCGTGGGGTTCGAGCAGGAGGACTATGAGCCCGACGAGGAGTGGGACGTGATAAACGTTCCCGGCAACTGGCAGATGGAGGGCGACTACGATGTGCCCCAGTACACCAACGTCGCCTACCCGATACCCTACGATCCGCCCTATGTGCCCGACGATAACCCCGTGGGCTTCTACCGCCGCACCTTCACTCTGCCCGCCAGCTGGATGAACAGGCAGCTGTTCCTGAACTTTGACGGCGTCAACTCGGCCTACTACGTCTACGTAAACGGCAAGCAGGTCGGCTTCAACAAGGTGACACACATGCCCGGCGAGTTCGACATCACCCCCTACGTGCATGAGGGCGAGAACACGCTGGCCGTTAAGGTGTTCAAGTGGTCGGACGGCACCTACCTGGAGGACCAGGACTGCTGGCGCTTCAGCGGCATATTCCGCGACGTGTATCTGCTGGGCGTGCCGCGCACCCACATCCGCGACGTGCGCGTGACCTCGCTCCTGGACGCCGACTACAAGGACGGCGTGCTGGACGTGGAGTGCGACGTGTTCAATTACGACAAGCAGGGCGCGGGCCTCACGCTCAACGTGGCGCTCATGTGCGACTGCGGCTGCACGGCGCTGGAGAAGAGCTTCACTGTGGACGTAGCCGCCGGCGCGAGCGCGACCGTAAAGCTGAACGAGACGGTGAAGGACGCCCGCCACTGGACGGCCGAGACCCCCAACCTCTACACGCTGCTGTGCGAGCTCAAGCGCGGCGACGAGGTGCTTGAGGTGCAGCGCGTGCGCGTGGGCTTCCGCACCGTGGAGATAAAGAACCAGCAGCTCTACGTAAACGGCGTTTCGGTCAAGCTCAAGGGCGTGAACCGCCACGATACCCATACCGAAATGGGCCATGTAACGCCCATGGAGACCATGTTGCGCGACATAGAGCTGATGAAGCAGCACAACATAAACACCGTGCGCACCTCGCACTATCCCAACGACCCGCGCTGGCTCGACCTGTGCGACGAGTGGGGCATGTACGTGATGGACGAGACCGACCTGGAGTGCCACGGCATAGTCTGCTCCGACGCCAACGCCACCTACTCCAACGGCGCGTATGACCGCATCGCGACCGACCCCAAGTGGGAGAGCGCCTTTGTGGATCGCGGCGTGCGCATGGTAATGCGCGACCGCAACCACCCCTCGATAATATTCTGGTCGCTGGGCAACGAGTCGGGCTACGGCTGCTGCCATGTGGCCATGGCCAAGGCCGTGCGCGAGCTGGATCCCTCCCGCCCGATACACTATGAGCGCGACGCCGACGCCGAGACCGCCGACGTGTATTCCCGCATGTACACCAACGTCTACGACCTCGTCAAGGAGGGCGAAAAGGATGACCCCAAGCCCTTCTTCCTGTGCGAATACGCGCACGCCATGGGCCTGGGCCCCGGCAGCCTGAAGGACTACTGGGACACCATCTACAAGTATCCGCGCCTCATCGGCGGCTGCGTATGGGAGTGGTGCGACCACGGCCTGACCGCCTACACCGAGGACGGCGAGCTGTACTACAAGTACGGCGGCGACTACGGCGACAAGCCCAACGACTCCAACTTCTGCGTGGACGCGCTGTGCTATCCCGACCGCACGCCGCATACCGGCCTGCTCGAATACAAGAAGATAATACAGCCCATGCGCGTGACCGCCGTGGATCTGGAAAAGGGCGTATTCGACGTGACCAACCTGTACGCCTTCCGCGGCTTTGAGGGCATGGCGGCCACCTGGACCATAGAGGTGGACGGCCACGCTGTGCAGCACGGCGACATAGCGCTTGACGTGGCGCCCTACGCTACCCAGCGCGTGACGCTGGACTACAAGCTTCCCTGCTGCGGCAACGCATACCTCACCATCTCCCTGCGCGAGAAGTACGATACCCGCTGGTGCGCGGCCGGCCACGAGGTGGCGGTGGAGCAGTTCAGGCTCCCGGTAGAGGCCCGCAGGTTCGTGCGCCCCGCCGACGAGATGCCCGAGATAATGATGATAGACGACGACGGCGTGCTGCTGATGGGCGAGGACTTCTCCGTGGTGTTCGACAAGCGCGGCAATCTGGTGGAGTGGCTGCAGGACGGCCGCGACGTGCTGCTCAGCGGCCCGCGCGTGAACCTCTGGCGCGCGCCCACCGACAACGACGTGCATATAAAGGAAGCCTGGCAGCGCTTCGGCTTTGACAAGCTGCAGTCCCGCACCGTGGAGATGACCGCCGAGCGCATAACCAAGTCGGCCGTGCGCGTGAGCGTGACCCAGGTGCTGGCGCCCTATACCACCGTGCCGGTGGTGCGCGCCGAGCTGACCTACACCGTGTTCGGCAACGGCGCGATAAGGGTCAACGCGCGCTACACGCCCCTCACCAGGTTCGAGATACAGGTTCCCGGCTCGCACTGGGCGCCCGAGGGCAGCATAGAGTCCCGCCCGCACATGAAGGAGGTCTACCTGCCGCGCCTGGGCCTGAAGATGGATGTGCCCATGGACTACGACCGCGTCATCTGGCTGGGTCGCGGCCCGCAGGAGAACTATCAGGATATGTGGGAGGCCGCCCTTACCGGCATGTACGAGGGCGACATGGACGACCTGCACGAGCCCTATGTGCGCCCGCAGGAGAACGGCGCGCGCGGCGAGACCAAGTACCTCGCCATGGTGGACAAGCGCGGCGAGGGCCTGATGGTCATCAACGAAAAGGCCCGCTACGACGGCTTCAGCTTCAACGCCCACCCCTATACCGACGAGGAGCTGGACGCCGCCACCCATACCTGCGAGCTGAAGGCTGGCGACTACATCACCCTGTCCGTGGACTACTCGCAGGGCGCGCTGGGCTCCAACATCTGCGGCCCCGAGCCCATGGAGCACTATCGCCTCTATATGCGCGATACGCTCGAGCAGCAGTTCGTTATCAAGCCCTATACCCGCCAGACCATGACTCCCGCCTCCGCGGCCGCTATCGTGCCCGAGGACATCTGATATCAGAGCGCGCGGGGGAGCATCGCTCCCCCGCGCGCTGCGTTTCGCTCAAGCGGCTGCGTCGCCTGAGCGCATGGGCCCGCCGGCATACGCGCCGCCGGGCAGGAGCGCCCTGGCCCGCTCAGGCATTAGGTTGGGCCGCTTGCGGGCTGCGGGCCGTCGCATACTCTGCGGCGGCTCGCTTTTTGCTGACGCGCGGCGCTCGCAAAATAATAAGCGCGTTTTGCAGAGAACTTACAAAACTATTAAATGTTCGGCCGGGCGTGAAAATCGCCCGCTTTTTGAATCGAAAAAATATTTGTTAAACATGCGATTGCTTGACAGTTCGGAAAGCAGCGTATAAAATAAGTCTGTTACTGTGAAGAGGAATCGGAATGTGGAAGAGCGACAGGGCCCGCTCCGGCGGGTCTATATATAGGAAGTCATCTGTCGACCGCCGCTGCGTCATGTGGCGAAGGGTCGCCTGCATACAGGGCCCGGGCATTCCCGGCCGGGACAAGGGACGGCGGGTACGGGAGCCGTATGCGGGCGGGGTCGCTTTAATTTGATATTGCGGAGGTCGGCCGGCGTTCCGGCTGCCGACTTTCCATTCAGGTACCGGCCGCGGCGGCATCCGCGCCGTGAGGGCCGGCTCGGTAAAATTTGATTAAGAGGGGGGGACTGACCAACTTGCCGGCATGGGCTGTAACACTGATTGCGATATTGATGCTGCTGATCGGCGGCGGACTTGGCGCCGCGTTTGGCTATTTTTACCGCAAAAACACCACCGAAAAGAAGATAGGCCGCGCGGAAGCGACCGCGCAGGAGCTATTGGACAAGGCGTCCCAGAAGGCCGAGGCGCAGCGCAAGGAAATGATGCTGGCCGCCAAGGAGACCATGCTCCGCGAGCGCGCTGAGCTGGACAAGGAGATACGCGACCGCCGCAACGAGCTGCAGCGCACCGACCGCCGCCTGGTGCAGCGCGAGGATGCGCTGGACAAGAAGACCGAGGCGCTGGAATCGCGCGAGCGCTCGCTGGAGGACAGGCAGAAGAACGTGGCGCGCCTTGAGAGCGAGGCGCAGGCGCTGCACGACCGTCAGCAGGGCGAGCTGGAGCGCATATCCAGCATGACCAGCGAGGAGGCGCGCGACATCATAATGAGCCGCGTGCAGAAGGAAGCCTATCACGACGCCGCCGTAATGGTGCGCGAGATAGAGTCCCACGCCAAGGAAGAGGCCGACAAGAAGGCCCGCAATATCGTCTCGCTGGCCATACAGAAG
>JBJEUC010000586.1:0-7125 GCA_051883635.1 Candidatus Fimadaptatus sp. | reverse complement strand
GGCGCTCACGCTGAGCATGCCCATCAGGCTGCAGGTGAAGGACACGTCGTAGGCATTCTCGCCCGCCTCGGCGTAGCTGTAGCTCAGGTCGAGCATGTTCATGGTCTGGCCGTCGCTGGTCACATCGAGCGTGAGCGCGCCGTCGGTGGTATCGTCATTGTGCTCATCGGCCCAGCCGAGCGATACGTTGGTCTGGTTGTCCGCGCCATCGTCAAGGGCGAATTCGATGCTGAACGATTCGCCCTCCAGCACGTCGGACCAAGCGCAGCTCAGGCTCATATTGGCGTCGTCCGCGCCCGTGGCCTCGCCGCTCACGGTCATGCCCAGGTCGAGGTAGCCGCCGTCGTCCTCATCCAGGGCCTTGCAGCCGATGCTGACCAGCGCGCCGTCGTAGCCCGTATCGGGCACGTACACGTTGTAGAACGCTTCGATGTATTCTGCCTCATCGGCATCATCGGACACGAAGCGGGCGCCTATGCTCATGTCCATCTCTATCAGGGCTTCTTCCTGGCCCTCGGTCTCCTCGCCCGCGAACTCCATTATGCTGGCGAGGTAATCGGACAGATCCATGGCGAAGCGGTCGATCTGGCACAGGGTCTGCGTACCGGTCTCGTCCGCGAACACGGTGATGTTCATGCCGCCGGGTATGGTTATGCGGGACATGCCGTCCACCATCACGTCGTACATGGCGGCAAAGTCAACAGACACCTCGCCCGATTGCGCCATGGCGCTCTCCAGCGCCTGCCACACGGGGGCCAGCATGGCCTTGACTTCCTCGTTGCCGTATATCGCGGTCACGGAGTCGGCTATCATCGCACTGGCCTTCTCCTCGCTCAGGCTGAGCGCGACCTTGTAGCCCTTGCAGGTCTCGCCGGCCAGCTCGAACTCGGCCTCCTCGGCGACGGCGCTCTCCAGCTCGGAGCTTATGTACTCCTCCAGGAAGTTGGCGTCCACGTCGGGCATGTTCAGCTCCACGCTGTTCGACAGCTCGCTGAGGTCGAGCGCGGCCAGCTCCTGCCAGGCCTGCGCCATTATGCCGCTTATGTCCTCCATGCCCTCCGGCACTTCGGTGTCCATCTTCGCCATCGCCTCGCCGAAGCGGTCGTAGGGGATGGTTATCAGCTGGTTGAGCAGCAGCATGGTCATCTCGCTCTCGCCCAGCTCTATCGCCACGGCGGCGCTGTTGTCATCGGGCAGGTTCGCGGCCAGGCCCACCAGGGCGTTCTTCTCTTCAGCGTTGATGCCGCCCAGCAGCCTGACGTCCAGGCCGCTGAAGTCCAGCTCGGTGCCCATGTAGTTGACCACCACGTTGCTCAGCTCCAGCTCGCCGTAACCGTTGAGCGCTTCGGCCTGAGCAGCCATCGGCACCAGCATCATCAGCGCCACTACCAGCGCCATGACCTTGCGCACAAGACTCGTTTTCATATGTATCCTCCTCCTTGTGGTTTACCATTAGACGGGATCTCCCCGCCCTTTGTTTCATTTTACCACACGCCTACGCAATTTCAAGCGTAGGCGTCCATATACCTCCATATTCCGTCCCACATGTCGCGTGGGCGCGCCTATATGCGCTCAGGGCGCACCTGCGCCATCAGCCCCGGCAGCGCGTCCGTGTCTATCAGGCGCGTGCCCTCGGTCATCACGCTGGCGTTGCCGCAGCCCACGCCCCAGCTTAGCGCGCTTATGGGCGTATCGTCCCGCATGAAGCCGTATATCAGCCCGGCCACCATCGAATCGCCCGCGCCCACCGTTGAGCGCACCGGCACGTCCAGCGCCGGCGCGTACCATGCCTCCTGCTCGCTCACCAGCACTGCGCCCTCGCCGCCCAGCGACACCGCGACCCACCTTACGCCCGCGCGCGCTATCTCCCGGGCGCAGGCGACTATCTCCCCCCTGTCGCTCAGCTCGCGCCCGCACAGCAGGCCCAGCTCGTACTGATTGGGCTTTATCAGGAAGGGCCGGGCCTTGATGCCCTCGCTCAGGCGCTCGCCGTCGCAGTCCAGCACACAGCGCGCCCTGTCGCCCACGCGCTCGACTATGCGGCGGTAGAAGTCCGCCTGCACCCCGGGCGGCAGGCTGCCCGTCAGCGCCACATAGCGGCTGTCCTCCGCGCTGCGCTCTATCAGCGCCGCGGCCTGCCCGGCCGCCTCCGGCGTGACCGGCGCGCCCGAATCGTTTATCTCGGTCATGCGCCCGGTGCGCGTGTCCAGCGCCTTTATGTTCACACGCAGCGCGCCGTTAAGCCATATGAACTCGCTCTGTGCGCCCTCCCCGGCAAGGCGCGCCTCCACGGCCCGCCCGCCCTCGCGGTAGTTGATGCCCACCAGGCGCGCCTCCTCGCCCAGGCGGCTGAGCACTATGGCCACGTTGACAGCCTTGCCCGTGGCGTCCAGCATGGAGCGCTTCACCCTGTTTAGCCCGCCGTAGTTGAAGCCGTCCAGCTCGATGGTCTTGTCCATCGCCGGATTCATGCATACGCACGTTATCATGTAAATTGCCTCCCCGAGCATACAAAAGCAGGGCCGCTCCTTGCGGGACCGCCCTGCATGCTTATCGTATTACTTTCTGTTTTGCGCCTTGCGCAGGAACGCAGGCACGTCGGGATTATAGCTGCGACGATTGTCGCTCTCGCGGCGATAGCCGGAATCGCTGTCGTTGTCGTGGAATATGGGCGCGTCGCCGTAGCGCTGGGAGGTCTGCCGGTAGTCGCCGCGCTCGTAGTCGGAGCTCTCGCGGGTGTAGTCCGGGCGGACGTCGCGCTGATAGCCGTCGCGGTCGTCGCGGGGCTGGGGCGCGTAGGAGTCAGCGCTCGCCGGACGGGTGGGCGTGCGCACGAACGAGGGTATCTTGGGCTCCTCGTCGGCGGGCTTGGCGGGCTCGCCGCGCAGCTGCTTGAGTATCTCGGCCTGCTCGGGGCTGGGCTCCTCAGCGGCGGGCTTCTCCTCCGCCGGCTCGGCCTCGGCCTGGGGGATACGGGCCGCGCCGTCGTCCAGAGGCTTCTCAAAGCCGGTGGCTATTACGGTTATGCGCACCTCGTCCTCCAGCGACTCGTCCACGCCGGCGCCGAAGATGATGTTCGCATCGGGGTCGGAGGCCTCGGTTATGTGGCTCACGGCCTCGTTTATGTCGATTATGCTCATGTCCGCGCCGCCGGTTATGTTTATCAGCACCGCGCGCGCGCCGTCGATGGAGGTCTCCAGCAGCGGGGAGGATACGGCCTGCTTGGCGGCCTGTATCAGGCGCTCCTCGCCGTGGCCTATGCCTATGCCCATATGCGCCAGGCCGCGGGATTCCATGACCGTGCGCACGTCGGCGAAGTCCAGGTTGATGAGCGAGGGCACGGCGATGAGGTCGGATATGCCCGCGATGCCCTGCCGCAGTATGTCGTCGGCAATGCGGAAGGCGTCCAGCATGGAGGTCGCCTTGCTCACCACGGTGAGCAGCTTGTCGTTGGGCACCACTACCAGGGTGTCGACGCAGGTCTTGAGCTGGGCGATGCCCTGCTCGGCGTTGAGCATGCGCTTTTTGCCCTCGAAGCCGAAGGGCTTGGACACCACGCCTATGGTCAGCACGCCCATGGAGCGCGCGATGCCCGCGATGACGGGAGTAGCGCCGGTGCCGGTGCCGCCGCCCATGCCGCAGGTGACGAACAGAAGGTCGGCGCCCTCTATGACCTTCTTTATCTCCTCCTGGCTCTCCTCGGCGGACTTTTTGCCTATCTCGGGCTTGGAGCCCGCGCCCAGACCCTTGGTCAGCTTTTCGCCTATCTGTATCTTGGTCTCGGCGTTGCAGCGCATGAGCGCCTGCTTGTCCGTGTTGACAGCAACGAACTTAACGCCGCGCAGCCCGGAATCTATCATGCGGTTTACGGCATTGTTGCCCGCGCCGCCTACGCCTACAACGATTATTGAAGCGTAGTTGTTGATGTCGTTGTCGTGATCCATCACTGTTAATCCCCCTCGTCTTTCTCCGCCGATTCCCGGCCTTGGGCGGCGGGTCCGCCGCCGCGGCTCACGGTGCGCCGCCCGCACGCGGACGGGCCGCGACCGTCATTGCCTTTTGAATATGCTTCCCACCTTGTGGCCTATGCCATACACCACGTCGAGCACCTTGTCCATGGGCCCGGTGCCCGTGTCGCCGTTTTGCATGTCTATCTTGTCAAACACCATGTCGATAAGTCCCAGCGCGGACGCATAGGGCGGGCTGTTGAGCTTGCCGGCGCGCGCCGAGGGTATCTTTATCGTGCGGTTGAGCGCCCGGGCCATGTACTCCCGGCCGCCGCGCATCATCGCCACGCCGCCGCCGGTGAGGTAGAGCGGCGCGTTCGCGTCGGGCTTGGCCGTGGTATCCTCCAGCGCCTCGCGTATCATGTCGGTCAGCTCGTCCACCCGGGCCGTGATTATCTCGGTGGTGAACGGGCGCTCAAAGCGCTGCGAGCCCTCACTCAGCTCGATATCGCCCGTGCCGTCGAAGGCAAAGGCGCGCTTTACGCTTTCGGCCGTAGCAAACGGCACCTCCAGGCCATAGGCCAGGTCGGCCGCGATGTGGCCGCCACCCACGGGCAACACCTGATAGTCCATCAGCGCGTCGCCCTGCATTATCATCAGCTCCGTGTGCAGATAGCCCACGTCCACCATGGCCACTGTCCTGTCGCGCTCCTCGGGCGGCATCAGCAGCACCGCCTCGCCCATGGCCGAGGGCATGAAGCCCTTTACCTTTATGCCGATGTCGCGCAGCCTGAGCTCCACGTCGTCCATGAAGTCAAGTGAAGCGGTTATGACCGCCACCTTGGCCGAAAGGGTGCGCCCGCGCATGTCTACGGGCGTCATTGTGGGCGCCCCGCCGTCCACCTGATAATACGCGGGGGAATACGACAGCACGCTGCCCTGGTTTGCGTTCAGTTGCGCCACGACCTGCTCGAGTATATCGTTTGCGTCGCTCAGCGTCACGCGGCCCTCGGAGCCTATATCGCGCTGCGTTTCACGTATGTGAACGCGCACGAACTCGCCCGGCACGCCTACATAAAGCTCTGTGACCGGCTTGTGCGCCTCTTCCTCCAGCTGACGGATGGCTTCCTTTATCGCATCGTTGAGCTTGTCCGGCGTGTTCCACCTGCCGTCCTCCGAAAAGCCGTCATAGGCCGCCGTGCCCGAGCCCAGTATGCTGCAGCGATGGTAATCGCCGCTTTCTGCCATTATCGTCACTATCTTCGACGTACCGAAGTCGATGGCGGCTGCCATTGTCTTCATAACAATTCATCGCCTGCCTTGTAATGGGAAGAATATTCCGATTCCTGCCCCATATTATATACCATTATACCTTATCATGCGTAGCTTGAAAAGAGGATTCTTGTGATTTCGTGTTGATTTTTGCTGCAAAGCCACGCCTTTTCGCCGTTTACTATAACGCGAATTTGTGGCGCTTGTATGGCATTGGCTGTTAAACCTATTATTACCTATCGGCAATGCCTACGCGCCGGGCGCGGGCGTGGCAAAGGGTTCGGGGCTGGCCTCAAACGGCTGGAAGGTGGCGAGCGCGTAGGGCGAGGGCGAGACTGTGGGCGTGGCCTGGGGCGGCATGTAGTCGGCGGCGCTCACGCTGCTCACGTCCACCGTGCCCGACGCGCGGCCCTCGCCCGCCAGGCGCTCCTCCATCGGGCGCACCCAGCGGAGCTTCTCCTCCAGGCTGGACGCATCGCCCAGGCGGAACACGTACCTTGAGCGCATGACCATGTATATGCTCTGCGCGTTGGCCACGTTCAGCTCGCTTATCGAGGAGGTGAGTCCCGCCTCCTCTATGGCACAAAGCAACTGCCTTATCATCGCGCCCTTGCCCGCGTCCATGTTGATGGGCATGCCCACCGGCGTATGCTGCACGGCCGCGCCCGTGATTATCATCACGCCCGCGTCGCTGAGTCCGCCGGTGCATTCCAGCACGCTCAGCTCCGCATCGACTATGTACGTAAAGCCCAGATGCTCAAACGCGGCCGCCTTCTCGCGCCGGCTCACGGTTATGACCACCCTGTCCGGCTTTACCACCTCTACCCCGCACAGCTTGATATAGCCGTTTTCGCGCATGTTTATCGCTATCTGGCGGCTGTCCACGTCCAGTATGCTCTGGCCCAGGCGGATACCGGCCAGCGCGCGCACCGCGTCGGCCTCCTCGCCCTCCAGGCCCACTATCTCGACGCTCTTGACCACCAGCACCTTGCGGAACGCCACGCCCACTATAGCGCCCGCCAGCAGGGCGAAAAGCGCAATAAAGATAAGCGCCGTCGCGCCGCGTCCCCGTCCTCTGCCACTCACGCCCATTCGCCTCCCGTCGTATATCCGCCGTCAGTCCCCGGCCCTTGTCCGCTCGATGTCCGCGCCCAGCGCGCCCAGCATATCCTCCAGGCGCTCATATCCCCGGTCTATCACGCCCGCGTTTTCGACCACCGTCTCGCCCCGCGCCGCCAGCCCCGCGATGACCAGCGCCGCGCCGCCGCGCAGGTCGCGCGCGCTCACACGCGCGCCCTCCAGCCTGCCGCCGCTAATCACCGCCGTGCGGTCGTGCAGCCATATCTCCGCGCCCATGCGTGTGAGCTGCGCGGCGTGGTTGAAGCGCGATTCAAACACGTTTTCCACTATCATGGACGTGCCGCAGGCCGTGCAGGCCAGCGCCATCATCTGCGCCTGCATGTCGGTCGGGAACCCGGGATAGGGCTGGGTGCTGGCGCGGAAGGCGCGCACCCGGGGCGTCTCGATGTGTATGGAGCCGCTGCCCGTCTCTATCCGGCTGCCCGACATGCGCAGCTTATCTATCACGTCGGTCAGGTCGCCCGCGCGCACGTTGTCCAGCGTGGCCTCGCCGCGCGTTATCGCTGCGGCGCACAGCAGCGTGCCGGCCACTATGCGGTCGGGCATGGGCGTAAAGCTGCATCCATGCAGCCCGCTCACGCCCTCAATGGTCACGGTCGGCCCGCCTGCGCCGCGCACGCAGCCGCCCATGAGGTTGATAAAGCGCGCCAGGTCCACTATCTCGGGCTCGCGCGCGGCGTTGAATATGCGCGTGGTGCCCCGGAGCCTGACCGCCGCCATCATCACGTTCTCGGTCGCCCCAACGCTTGGGAAGTCCAGGTGCACC
>JBJEUC010000585.1:0-1749 GCA_051883635.1 Candidatus Fimadaptatus sp. | reverse complement strand
TATACTGATATGCGACGACGACCCGGTGGTACACGAGTCGCTGGGCCTTTACCTGAGCTACGAGGGCTATCCCTACACCTCGGCCTATGACGGCGAGGACGCGCTCAAGCACGCCGAGAGCGACCATCCCGACCTGATGGTGCTGGATCTGATGATGCCCAAGAAGTCGGGCATAGACGTATGCCGCGAGATACGCAAGGACTCCTCCCTGCCCATAATAATGCTCACGGCCAAGGGCGAGGAGATAGACCGCATACTGGGCCTGGAGCTGGGCGCGGACGACTACATAGTCAAGCCCTTCTCGCCCCGCGAGGTCATCGCCCGCATAAAGGCGGTGCTCAGGCGCATGAACGAGCAGAGCACCGAGAACAAGTCCACGCTCCGCTTCCCGGGGCTGGAGATAAACCTGGACAACTACGAGATACGCTCCTACGACCGCATACTGCCCTGCACCCCCAAGGAGGTGGAGATACTGCACCTGCTGGCCTCGCATCCGGGCCAGGTGTTCGACCGCGAGCAGATACTCTCGCGCGTATGGGGCTACGACTTCTTCGGCGACACGCGCACCGTGGACACGCACATAAAGCGCATCCGCCAGAAGCTCCCGCAGGAGAACGTGCCCTGGTGCCTGCGCACCGTCTACGGCGTGGGCTACAAGTTCGAGGTCAACCAATGAAGCGCCACGTTCGACCCGTGCGCACGTTCATGGGCCGCGTGCTGGGCCTTATCGCGATGGTCATCGCGCTCTACGCGCTGGTGACGACGCTGCTCTACATGGCGCTGAGCCGCACCGCGTTTGAAAACATCAAGGCGGGCGAGCTGGAGCCCAAGCTGACCAACATAGTGGACATGATAGAGCACGGTCTGCCCGAGGGCGTGAGCGAACGCGAAAGCGGCATAAACGTGGACGACGTGGCCGACATGCGGCTGATAAGGCAGCTCAACCCCGACCTGCTGGACGCGTATGTGCTGCTGGTCAACTCCGCGGGCGAATCGCTCTACAACAACGTCATGCCCGACGAGGTCACGCCCGGAATGCTGCTGGGCACCAATCTCGAAAAGGTGATAGGCGGCGAGAACGTCATGTTCTCGCTGTCCATGCCCGCCTGGCGCATAGACGTGCTGGCCGTGGGCAGCCCGATAATGCAGGACGGCGACGCCGTGGGCGGGCTGTTCCTGTTCAAGCCGCAGGTGGAGATAGCCGCCTCGCGCTACGGCGTGATACTGGCGCTCATGATATCGATGGGCGCAGTGCTGCTGCTGGCCGCGCCGCTGGCCTACTACATGGCCCAGCACATCAGCCGCCCCGTGCGCCAGATGCGCGACGTGGCCCTCAAGATGGCGCAGGGCAACTTCACAGCCCGCGCCGACATAACCCAGAGCGACGAGATGAGCCAGCTGGGCCGCTCGCTCAACCACATGGCGCAGGAGCTGAGCCGCACCATATCCGACCTGACGGTGGAGCGCAACCGCGTGCTGCAGATACTAAACGGCATAGGCGAAGGCATAATCGCCGTGGACACCCAGGGCGCGATAACCCACTCCAACCCGGCCGTGCGCAGGCTGTTCGGCGTTGAGACCGCCAGCGCGCAGTACGAGACGGAGGACGCCCCCACCGCCGTGCATGGAGTCCGGCACGTCTACACGCTGCGCGACGCCCTGCCCCAGAGCCTGCTTAGCGACTTCCAGAGCGTTATCTCCTCGCGCACGCCCATAACGCGCGAGCTGATAGTGAGCGACGAGGGCATA
>JBJEUC010000584.1:0-7138 GCA_051883635.1 Candidatus Fimadaptatus sp. | reverse complement strand
CGGAGTGGGCTGCTCGGTCGGTCGCTCCGTCGGCGCGCAGGTCGGGGTCGGACACTCGGTGGGACGCTCCGTCGGTGCGCAGGTCGGGGTCGGCTGCTCGGTGGGCCGCTCAGTCGGCGCGCAGGTCGGGGTCGGCTTATCGGTCGGCCGTTCTGTCGGCGCGCAGGTCGGGGTCGGACACTCGGTGGGCCGCTCAGTCGGCGCGCAGGTCGGGGTCGCGGTGGGCCGGGGCGTATTCAGGGTGTAGACGTTGGTTATCGTGACGGCGGTATCCGCGCTGACCGTCACCGCCTTGCCGCCCGCAAGGGGCTCGGCGTCGCCCCCGCCCACGGCCACGCTGGACTCCAGCGCATAGCCCTCGTGCCCGCCAACGCTCTCGGAAACGGTGTACGTGCCGCCCGCGAGCACGGTGAAGGTCTCGCTCAGCCGGTCGGAGGTGTCGAAGCTGCCGACCTCCGCGCCCGCACTGTCACGCACCGTTATGGTCGCGGCGGGGGCAGTGTCATCCGCGAGGCCGCAGTTCACCTTGGTCACGGTCAGCCGCGCCGTGCGGGCGTAGGCGTTGAAGAAGTGCGCCTGCGTGTTGCCGTTGCCCTCGAGGGCGATGCCCTCGGCGGGGTACTCGCCCCGGGCGTCGCGGGAGAGCGCTATCCGGTTCCGGCCGCCGCCGTTATTGGCGAACTGCACGCCCGACAGGGCGTAGCCCTCAGCGTCCGCCGCCACCTCGCTCACGGTGTACGTGCCGGGGGCCAGCTCAACCTCCGCCGACCACATGTTGCCGGAGCCCGTGGGCGTGGCCACGGCGCTGGCCACCGGCGCGTCGCCCGAGCCGTATATGTTGAAGAGCACACCCTTGAGCCCATCGGGCACGACGTTGTTCTCGAAGTGCTTCTTGATGACGAGCGTACCCCTGGCGGGCGCGGCCTGGGCGTAGGCGTTGGTCATGTCCAGCGTCGCCTCCCTGTCGGAGGTGCCCGCCACGAGATAGCTCACGGTTATCTCGTACCGGTCATCCTTCAGCTCGCCCGAGGTGCTCCTTGCGAACCCGACGGAAGCCCTGCCGCTGGTCGCGGTCAGCGCCTTGCCGGATATCTGCGCGTTCACCTCGCGTATCGCATACGTGCCCGCCGCCGTCACGTCATACGTCCACTCATACGCGCCGTCCTGCGCGCGCGAAGCGTCCTCAAGCGTCAGCGTGCGGACGACGCTGTCCGCCTCGCCGTCCTGCTCCGCCAGCCGGACCAGCTCTATCGCAAAGCCCGGGTCCAGCTCCTCCGCCGCCGCGCCCGTGATGAGCTTCCGCACCGTGATGCGGCCCTCCTCGCTGGTGACCTCCTGCGAGAGGGTGGAGCTGTCCGTGCCCTTCACGAGGAAGTCCATGCCACTGTGCATAGGGCACTCGGTATTGCGCGCATGGGCTATCGCGTCCGCGCCGAAGGTCGCCGTGATGCGGCGCGGCGCGTCCTCGCCGGTCACCTGCACGTTCACGACGATGGTGACGCTGGCTATCTCCGTGTAGTCGCACGGCGTTATGCGCTTGTGCAGCTCCTGAATGCTTACGGTCTTGCCGTCGACGGTATAGGAGTCCTCCTGCCGCGACCAGTTGCCGCTGCCCACGTCATAGTCGTCCCGGCCGTCGCTGAACCGGATGACGGCGCTCTCCACGGACTTGACCGTGCCCGAGACGACCTCGCTCCCGGCGCTGTGCACCTGGCCGGCCTCATCCGCATAGCTGTAATTGACCGTGACGCGCGCGGCGACGCCTATGTCGATATGGTCCACGCTGTTGCCGCCCGAGCCGCCCTGCTTCTTGCGCTGCTCGAGCGCTTCGACCTCCCGGGCGGCGTCCGCCCCCTGCTGTGCGTCCTCAGGCGCCTCATCCGGCAGAGTCTCCGCGTATTCCGTAACGGACTCCACAAGCTCAACATCCTCCAGCGCGCCGTCGGCGTAGCCGGAGCCGCACATGCCCAGCCCCATCAGTGCCGTCATGAGCAGCGCAAGAAACCTGTGCATTCCCCTCCTGTTGCACGACATAGCCATTACCTCCATGCAAGGCGTTAATGTAGGGGCTATCCTGTCGCTGCTGTATGCCGCCGCGGAATGATGTGGCCCGGGCACGCGCCGTCCACGGCTTTGTCACCCGATATGTGAACTGTCTATTCTTCTATAGCTCCCTCCTAAATTCTATGCCGAAGCGCGGGTTCTATGCCGGATGTGACGCTGTTTTGTGCAATTGTGTTGATAGTATGCAATGTTGTATCGGTGTGCGGCAAAATTGACCGAAAGTCAAAAAAGCCCGCCGGACGTGCATCCGGTGGGCTTGCAATATTGACTTTCGGTCAAAACGGGGGGTGTGCCGGGCCGTCAGCTCCTGCGCAGCCTGCGGAGCATGAGCGCCAGCGCCATCATGCCCAGCCCGCTCAGTACCAGCAGCGCGTAGAGCTGGCCCAGGCCGCTGTCGCCGGTCTTGGGCACATCCTCGCCCTCGGCCGCAGCGGTAGGCGCGGCGGTCGGGCGTGCGGTGGGCTTGTCGGTCGGGGAGACGGTGGGCTCATCGGCGGGCGACACGGTGGGCTCGCCGGAGGGCGCATCGGTCGGGGATACGGTCGGCTCGCCGGAGGGCGCGTCGGTCGGGGACACGGTCGGCTCGCCGGAGGGCGCCGCGGTGGGCGTGGCGGCCGGGGTCGCGGTGGGCTCGCCGGAGGGCGTGCCGGTGGGCTGAGCGCCGGATCTGGCGTTGACTATGGTCACGGTGCAGGGGTCCTCGCGGGTGTGGGCCGTGGTGACGGTCACGGTCATTGGCTCGCCCGCCACGTAGCCCTCGGGCACGGTGGTCTCGGTTATCGTGAAGTCGCCCACGTCCAGCAGGCCCATCACCAGCTGGCCCTGCTCATCGGTGAGGCCGATGCTGCCCTGCGTGGTCGAGCCGTTGGACACGGTGAAGCCCGCGCCCGCCACCGGGTTGCCCTCGGCGTCCACCTTGTTTATGCGCAGGTACGCCGAGTAGGTTACCGTCCCGCCCGACGACAGGGCGTAGGCGTAGAACGTGCGATTGCTAGTGACCGTGATGGTAGAACCCGGCTTTGCATACTGCCCGTATTGGCCGAAGCCGAGCGCGCTCTGTTCCACCAGCTCAAGGGAAGCTACTACCTCTTCATCTGATGAATCGTCCTGTGGCGGATCAGGCTCTTTTTCATCTTCAGACGCGTCGCCGCCTTCGGGATAGAACTCTTCATCGTCTTTCCGCTCTTCAAATGTACCCTTGTCAAACCAGCCTATCACGGTGCGGCCCTTCACATCGGGCAGCTCCGCAAGCACAACTTCGTCGCCCGAATTATATATTTCTCCACCCAGGTAATAGGTCTCGCCGTTCTTGACCAGCTTGTAATTGACTGTGTATTGAGTGGGCGTGGTCTTGTCCTCTTTGTAGTGGTAGGTGATGTCAATAGTTACGCTGTAAGCGTCTTTATCAAATTCTATGACATCGTTTATATTGCCGATGTCTGCTGAGTTAATTTTGGCGGTTATGGCATCGCGTTTGTAACCAGCTATTGGAATTTCTGGCATACCTGTGATTTCCCAATCACCGTCAGGGACATCTGTCAGATCAGTCCAAATGCCGCCATCCTGCTTTCTAACATTTATTTTTTTTCAATACCACCACCTTGCAGAGACACTAAAAAAGGCACATAATCTACACCCGATATGAGATGTGCTATAGAACTATCATTATCATCCACAAAGGACAAATTTATCGTTACATCATTGGGTCCTCCCGCTCTCTGCGTCACGACCTCCACATCGTCCTCGTCCGGCGCGGCGCTGAAAACGGACTCGTCGACCTCGACGTCCTCCGGGGCGTCGGCGGCGTAGCCAAGGCTGCACAGGCCCAGCACCATCAGCGCAGCCATGAGCAGTGCAAGGAAACCGTGCAGGCCCTTGTTGTTGCGTGTCATCTGCATTACCTCCCTGAATCGTTCGTCGTTGGGCTCGAGCTATTGCGCGCGGGGCGGGCCGGCGCCCGGCCTGAACGCCCTGCCAAAGCATTGGTACACGCATATATTATACACCATTAAGCGCTCCCCTGCCCGGCAAAATGCGCCCCGTGCGTTTAATTGTGCGTTAATTTTCGCCTGCGACCCGCGCAAAACGCCCGCCGGAGATGCATCCGGCGGGCTTGACAGCGGCGCGGGGTCAGGCCGGGTATTCGTTGCACAGCACGCGGCGCGCGGGCTCGTCCTCCTCTATCTCCATGAAGCGCCGGCCGGGGTTCAGGAAGATGTTGTCGGCGTTGTCGTCGTTCACGCAGGAGACCTCTCCCACCAGCAGCATGCGCTCGTCCGCGCCCTGGAATTGGTGGAACACGCGCCGCTCGAGCGTGATGGACTGGCCGCGGGCCAGGCGCACCTGGCCGCCGGCGGGTATCTGATACTCGCGGCCGTCGGAATGCACGGTAACGGGCGTGTCGGCGAGGCGGTCGTCGGTCGTGGCGTTATAGAGGGTGATGATGAGCTCGCCGTCGCCGCGGTTGATGATGTCCTCCATCTTGAGCGCGTGGTAGTGGAAGGGCGTTATCTGGCGGCCGTTGACCACCAGCAGCTTTTCGGCATAGGGCTTGGGGTAGGCGTCGGGGCGAGCGTAGTTGCCGTTGCGGATGGTGAAGAGCGTGAGGCCGACGCTGTCGATGTCGCCCGAGCCGAAGTCGGTCACGTCCCAGCCCAGCATGTTGTCGCGCACCTCGCGGTACTGGGCGTACTCCTCGGGGCGGGCGGCCAGCGCGCGCCAGTCGTCGGGCGTCCACCAGGCAAACGGCGGCAGCGCAAAGCCCGAGGCCTTGATGAACTCCTCGGTGCGGGCGAGTATGCGGTTTATATGCGAGCGCTTTATGAGTGTCTTTTCCATAATGCTTACCTCCCTGTGTTGTAACTCGATTATAAGCCTTTCCGGCGCGGGGGTAAAGGCTCTTGCCGGGTTTAGTACAGGTGCTTTTTGCGCCGCACGCGCAAGGCCCCGCGCGGCAGTCGCGCGGGGCCAGCGGGATGGTCAGTTAACGGCGCGCAGCGGGACGGCGGCCGTGTAGGTGGGGAACTCGCCCATGTAGTCGTAAAGAGTTACCTGCACTTCTCCCGGCAGGCCCTCGCCCGCCGCCAGCTCCAGCTCGAACCAGAAGCGGTCGCCCTGCTGCATCTCATCCGGGGAATAGCGCTTCTCGCCCCCGGGCGAGACGGCGCACGCGCCGCCGCCCAGCATGAACAGCTCCGCGCCCGCCTCGTCGCTCAGCGTTCCGCAGATGCGCGTGAGCTCCTCGCGCGCGGCCGCGGAAAGCTCGCCCGCGACGACGCAGTCCACATAGGCGAACATGCCCAGCGGCGAGCGGAACACGCGCACGCCCGTGACCTCGAGCACGCCCGCGCTGACGCTGCACTCGCCCGCGGCGCGCTCAAGCGCGACTGTGGGCTTAAGCTCCAGCTGCATCTGATAATTGCGCGCGCGCTCGTCGCCGGGCTGGTATTCGCGTATCGTGAGCTGCTGGCTGCGCGCGGCCGGCGTGGGCTCGGCGTATGTCCAGCGGCCGAACAGCAGCATGCTGCCGTCGTCCTCAAACGCCTCCCAGTACGAGGTCGAGTTGATGAGCTCCTTGCCCAGGCCGTCGGCGTCGAAGCCGCCCGCGACTATGCGGCGGCCCGATGCCTGCGCGGCCTCGGCAAACGTGACCCCGGTCGACGAGCCGTCGCGCGCGGGTATCGGGTCGTCCACATCGAAGGCATAGCCCGACATGAGCAGCGTCTCATCGGGCGCAAGCGGCGTCACGCGCAGGGCCACATACGCCGTGCAGCCGTCAAAGGCGTACAGCTCCACCTGATAGCGCGCGTATTCGGTCTCCAGCGCCGCGTCGGCCGCGCGCACCAGCGCCTGCATGTCCTCCGGCGCAAGGCCGGGCTGGGTCACGTCCATGTCGTACATGTTGAGCGCGTCGAACAGCTCCTGCGCGCTGATATCCGCCAGCGCGTGGGGCATGAGCGCCATGAGCACCAGCATGAGCGCGGCCAGCGCCCTTAGCTTCATCATCTTCATATTCATTCCTCCCCTTTGTCGCCGGCCAGGGGTACCGTGACCCCGGCCAGCGCCTCGCATTTTTCGTAATCGTAGAGCTCCAGCCTGAGCTCGGTGGGCAGCGCCTCGCCCGCCGGCAGCTGCGCCTTCAGGGCAAAGCTCCCGTCGGGCACGGGGGCATCGCAGTGCCCGCCCTCGGCGTCGCAGAACCAGAAGCCGCCGCCCTGCACTATGTCGTTGCCGCCGTCCGCGCCCAGCACCCTTATCGTCAGGCTGTCCCAGCCATGCTGCACCTCGCCGCCGAAGCGGCCCTCGATGTCGACATACGCGCCCACCCGGGAGCGGCTCACCGTTATGCCGGTGACAGTCGCCTCGCGCAGCGCGTACTCGCCCTGAGCGCGGGCCGTCTCGATGGGTATGTTGGCGCTTATGTTCAGCGAAGCGCTCATCACCTCGCGCCCAAGGCCGCTTTCGTCGGTCTCCCAGGCCCGGCATTCGATGTCGAGCGCGCCCCGCACGCTCTCGGAAAGCATCACGTTCGCGCAGAGCGTCACGCTGCCGTCGTCGTTGTAGTGTTCAAAGTAGCCGGATATCGCATCGTCATTCTCGCCCGCGAAGGACACGCCCACCTTCACTATGCGCCTGCCCTCGCGCCGGGCGCGCTGCGCGAACGTCTCCGCCGCGCCCTCCGGCGAGCCGGGTGCGGGGTCGTTCACGTCGGTGCAGTAGTCGCTCATCAGCAGCGTGCCCTGCGGGTCCCGGGCCCGCGCCGTCACGGTGGCGTACATGTTGCGCCCGTCGAACAGCGCCTCGTCCAGCGTGAAGGCGACGTTCGCCGTGTTGAGCGCCAGCGACGGCGTCTGCACCAGGGCCTGCATCTCGTCCTCAGTCAGGCCCGGCTCGGTCAGCTCCGTTTCAAAGGCGTTCACCACGTCGAATATGCCGAAGCCGCGCGCCGCCAGCGCCGCGCCGCCCAGCACCGCCGCGCACAGCGCCGCCGCTATCAGCACGCAGCGCCAGTTCATGCGCGGCGTCAGGGGCTCGTCCAGGCCGCGCAGCGTGCGCTCCACCCGTTCGTCAAAGC
>JBJEUC010000583.1:0-1750 GCA_051883635.1 Candidatus Fimadaptatus sp. | reverse complement strand
TCCTTGCAGTTTCCGCGCCCGGAAATGCGAAGCATTTCAGCGGAAACTGTGTTGGTGCATCACTCGCTCAAACGACGCAGTCGTTTGAGCGAAACGAAGTGGCGGGGGAGCTTACTCCCCCGCCACATGGTTTATCCTACTTCCATCTGCACGCGCTCTATGCGCGCGCCCAGCGCGCGCAGCTTTTCCTCCATGCCCTCGTAGCCGCGGTCGATGTAGCGCACGCCGCTTATTTCGGCCATGCCCTCGCAGCCCAGGGCGGCGACCACCAGCGCGGCGCCCGCGCGCAGGTCGGTGGCGTGTACGCGGCAGCCGGTGAGCCGCTCAACGCCCTCGACTATCGCTATGCGATCCATCACGCGGATGTTTGCGCCCATGCGCATGAGCTCCTCGGCGTACTTGAAGCGGCTCTCGTATATGGTCTCGTTCACGACCGACGGCCCGCCCGAGGTACACAGCAGCGCCGTCATGGGCTGCTGCAGGTCGGTGGGGAAGCCGGGATAGTACTGGGTCTTGATGGTCAGTCCGCGCGGGCGGCCCGAGGTCGCGCGCACGTGTATCATGTCCTCCTGGCTATGCACATATATGCCCATCTCCAGCATCTTGGCGGTGAGCGCCTCCATGTGGGTGGGTATCACGCCGTGTATCTCGACGTCGCCGTGGGTGGCGGCGGCGGCCAGCATCAGCGTGCCGGTCTCTATCTGGTCGGGTATTATGGCATAGCGCGTGCCGTGCAGCTCACGCACGCCGCGTATGCGTATGGTGTCCGTGCCGGCGCCCTTTATCGAAGCGCCCATGCTGTTTAGGAAGTTGGCCAGGTCCACCACGTGGGGCTCGCGCGCGGCGTTGTGTATCTGCGTCACGCCCTGCGCCAGCACTGCGGGCAGTATGGTGTTAATCGTCGCGCCCACGCTGGGCATGTCCAGATATACGTCCGCGCCCGTGACCCTGTCGCTGGAAACGTACATTACGCCCGCGTTGCTCTCGTAGTTTACGCCCAGCGTGCGCAGGCCCTTTATGGTCTGGTCGATGGGCCGGGAGCCTATGTCGCACCCACCCGGCATGGGCACCTCCGCGCGGCCGAAGCGGCCCAGCAGCACGCCCAGCAGGTAATACGAGGCGCGCATGCGGCACGTCAGCTCCAGCGGCGGCTTGTACGAATTGAGCGTGCGCGCGTCTATGCGCATCACCTTGTCCCTGAACTCCACCTGAGCGCCCAGCTCGCGCAGCATCTCGACCAGCACGTACACGTCGTCTATCTCGGGCAGGTTCTCTATGTACGAAACGTCGTTGGCCAGCAGCGCGGCGGGTATTATGGCCACCGCCGCGTTTTTGCCGCCGCTCACGTTCACGCTGCCCCTGAGGGGCACGCCGCCCCATATTCTCAGCACATCTTCCATCGCCATATTGCAGACCCGGCGCAGCGCCGGTTCACCTCCTGGATGCGCGCATATATGCGCGACTCTATGGGCTATGTATTCGCCGGGCGCGCGCGCCTGCGGCGGTCTGAAGTCACCCGTGTATGGATACACCGTTACAGCATCTAATTATACACAACTTTACGCCTTCATGCAACCTTTTTGCGGCAAATACCTGCGCGTTGCGCGCCTTGTGCTGTTAAGCTGATGTCAATACTGACTGCGCGCGCCCATTTTGCCCCTTTGCTGGCAGCTCCGCCCGCGCTGTAACGCCGCGCGGCCCTGCCGAATAGTATGGGGCATCAGGAGGTGAGCCGCTTTGGAAAATCTGT
>JBJEUC010000582.1:0-1752 GCA_051883635.1 Candidatus Fimadaptatus sp. | reverse complement strand
GGGAATAGTCGAAGGAGAAGCCCAGCATCTTGAGCTGGCTGCGGAAGCGGTCTATGTTGCGCTTTGTTATCGCGGCCGGCTGTTCGTGCATCTTGATGGCGAAGTTCTCGGTGGGCAGGCCAAAGGCGTCCCAGCCTATCGGGAACAGCACGTTGTAGCCCTGCATGCGGCGCATGCGGGCGATTATGTCCATGGCGGTGTTGGAGCGCGGATGGCCCACGTGCAGGCCCGCGCCCGAGGGGTACGGGAACTCTATCAGCGGATAGAACTTGGGCTTGCTAAAGTCGTCCTCCGCACGGAAGGCGCCCGTGTCTTCCCAGATCTTCTGCCACTTCTTCTCTATCTCGGCAGGGTTGTACTGTTTTTGCATAGCAACGGCCTCCTTGAAGCGCTGTGCGCGCTGATGCTGTAAAGGGTAACAAAAAGCCCTCCGCCTCGAAAGAGACGGAAGGCTCATCACCTTACGCGGTACCACTCTTATTGACGCCTGTGCGCCCGCTTTATGCCGATAACGCCGGTCTGCGCCGCGCAGCGCGCGGATAGCTCCCGGGCGAGTTCGACTGCCGCGTGCGCCGTCTCGCACCTTACGACGGCTCTCTGCGCCACGCTCTGCGCGCCTAATACTCCCGTTCATCGCCAATGGAATATTCTTTGGGTATTATATAGTCCCGCGCGGCGCTTGTCAAGCATCCGTCAGTTAATTTGGCGGTCACTTATCCGCGCGTGAGCAGATATATGAGCCTTTTGCCGGCGCGCAGCTTTTCGGCATGGTCAAACAGCTCCGTATGCACGCGCAGCTCCTTGGTGCCGCATATGGCCAGCACGCTGCGCCGGGCCATGGCGGGCGAAAGGCTGTCTATCAGCGCGCTCACGGCGTCCCGGCCGCCCGCGCCGCCGGTCTGCCACTTTGTCATGCTGCCGTAGGGTATGTCGGCAAACACGTATTGCGCCTCCCGCTCAAGCGCGGGCGGCCCAGCCAGTATGTCGTGCTCGAACACGCCGCCGGGCACAGGAGCCTCGCCCACCATGCCCCTGAGGTGCGCGACCGCCTCGTCCATCTGCCTGCGCCGCTCGGGCGAGGCGTTCTCGTCGCGCATTACCGCCTCGCGCGCGGCCTCCAGTCCCCCGCGCCCGGTGAGCGCAAGGTTCACGCGCGCCGCCGCGACGCAGGCCGGGTCGATATCCGAGCCGCACAGCATCGCAAGATTGGCGCGCTTTACCAGCCCCAGCACCGTCAGGCTGAACCCGTTGCCGCAGCAGGGGTCGTACACCGCTATCCGCTCAGCGCCCAGGTGGTGCCGGGCGCGCTCAAACAGCTCCAGCCCCAGCCGCACCGGGAAGCAGGGCATGCCCGAAAAGTGCCGTATCACATTGCCGCTGGCCAGGAAAGAGAAGTCGTCCCTGCCCTCGTAAAGGTAGTTCATACACGCATCCTATCCGGCCCGCAGAGGGCCTCGGTTTGGGTCAGGCCGCGCCACGTCTGCCGCACAGGCGATAAGCTCCTCCGGAAAGGCGCAGATGGCGGCGCAATGCGTGCGCGCAGGCGCGATCGCAGGCGGAATACCTGCATAGCGCCACAGCATTGCGCCTGCTGCCGACCGCCTGTCTGCCCGTCAGTACCCGCCCTGCATCAGGTGGAAGCAGGCCGCGCCGTATATGTTGAAGGCGACCGCGAATATCATTATCGGGTATTCCCAGGTCGCCGTGCGGTCTCGCCAGCGCACGCAGTAGAGCAGCATCATTGGTATCACG
>JBJEUC010000581.1:0-7161 GCA_051883635.1 Candidatus Fimadaptatus sp. | reverse complement strand
CTATGGGGTTGGAGGCGGCAGAGCGCCGCGTTCTTACGCGGCGCTCTGCCTTGTTTCAAAGGTTGTGAGATGTTGCTATGCGTTCTGCCGGTGCCCTGCGGGCTTTGGGGCGCGTCCTTGCGCCGCATATGGCTGCGGCAGCAGCCGCGTGGCTGCCTCCGGCGGCCAAGGAGGATTAGGGGGATTGCGATTTCCCCCTAAATCCTCCTTGGATTCTCCTATTACCCCTTGAAACGCCGCCGCTCCGCTGAGGGGTTGGAGGCGGCGGAGCGTTACATAATAAAGCGACGCTCTGGCGTTGTTGCAAAGGGTGATGTTATTTCTTTCGCTACCTTGCGGACTGAATGACAACATTCTTGCGCCGCATGTGGATAAGGGCACAACCACGTTGCAACTTGCTCGGGTGACAAAAGCGCATCTGAAGAACGAAAATCACGACAAACATCATTTGCACCAAGGCAGTGTGCAACGCCAGAACGCCCTGCTCCGCCGCCTCCAACCCCTCAGCGGAGCGGCGGCGGTACAAAGGGGTACCCGAGAATCCAAGGAGGGAGTAGGGGGAACTCGCAATCCCCCTATCCCTCCTTGGCCGCCGGAGGCTGCCACACGGTAGCAACCTCAAGCACAAGCGGCGCAAGAACGCGCCGCAAAACCAGCAATGCAGCAGCAGAACGCATAGCCCCGCAAAACCCCTTGCCCCACTGGCAGAGCGCCGCGCAAGAACGCGCCACGAAAGCCACAATGCAACGGAAGAACGCAAAGCGACCCCTCCCGCCCTTTGCACCATTGCAACGGGTGGCTGTGCGATAGTTCAATGCAATGAAAAAACGCCGCCCGGCGCGTGGGGCAGCAGGTATGCTGCCCGCGCGCCGGGCGGATGTTTATCGGATGTCGGTCAGGCGACGCCAGGGCGCGCGCTTTGCGTCACTTCCTGGCGGCGGGGCGCTCCTTGGCCTTGTCGGCCTCGGCGGCGTTCTTGCGGGCGGCCTCCTTGTCGGCGGCCATCTCCTCTACGGTCTTGGTGTGCAGGCGCGCCGCGCCCTCGGTCACTATCGGCGGTATGAGCGTGCCCTCCGCCTCGGCTTTGGCCCAGCGCTCCCTGGCGCGCTCTATCTCCTCGGCGTACTGTGGCAGCCACTCGGCCTCCTCTATCAGCATCTCGTCGACCATCTGCCATATCTCGGGCGGGTTGCAGACCGCGCCCACCAGCGGGTCCATCATCATGGCCTGGCGCAGCAGCATTATATCGCCGTGCGCGCCCGCCTCCACGGCCAGCCGCTGCACGGTTATATTGCTCATGCAGGCCGCCGCGCAGCCCATGGGCAGGTCGCCCAGGCGCGGTATGTTGATGCCGTGGGTATCGACATAGCCCGGCACCTCGACCACGCAGTCCTCAGGCAGGTTGGTTATGCAGCCGTGGTTTATCACGTTGAAGTGGCCGCGGTACACGCGCCCGGTCTCCAGCGACTCGATTATGTAGCTGCCGTGCTCCTCAGAGCGCTCCTCGGGCACGTACTTCATCGGCGGCTCCTTCATCCAGTTGGGGAAGTCGGTCTCGAACCAGTTGCGGCCTTCGGTGCATACGCGCAGGTAGCCGCCGGTCTCGCCGTTTATCCACACGCCCAGGTCTATCCAGTCCTTGATCTCGTCGGTGCGCTTGCGGTACCACGGCACGTACTCGCTCAGATGGCCGTTGGACTCGGTGGAGAAGTAGCCAAAGCGCTTCATCATGTCTATGCGCACCTTTTCGGTCTGGGCTATCTCCGGGTCGGCCTCCAGGGCCGCCAGCAGCTTGTCCTTCAGCTCCTCGCCGTTGTGCTTTATCGACAGGTACCACGTCATGTGGTTGATGCCGGCGCAGATTATGTCTATGTCCTTCTTCTCATAGCCCAGCGCGCGCGCTATGAGGTGATGGCCGCCCTGCACGCCGTGGCACAGGCCCACGGTGGGCACGCCGCCGTACTTGTTGCAGTACCAGGTCACCATGGCGTTGGGGTTGGAGTAGTTGAGCATCATGCAGCCGGGCGCGGCCACCTCGCGTATATCGCGGCAGAAGTCCTTGAGCGCCGCTATGTCGCGCTGCGCGTACATTATGCCGCCCGCGCAGAGCGTATCGCCCACGCACTGGTCCACGCCGTACTTGAGCGGTATCTCCACGTCCTTGGTAAAGCCCTCCAGCATGCCTATGCGCACGCAGTTGACCACGTACTTGGCGCCGCGGAAGGCCTCGCGCCGGTCGAGCGTGGCCTGTATCTTTATGTCCAGGCCGTTGGCCTCTATGTCGCGCTGGCACAGCTGGTACACCATGTCCAGGTTGTGCGGATTGATATCGGTAAACGCAACCTCTATGTTGCGCAGCTCGGGCACGGTAAGTATGTCCGAGAGCAGCTTGCGCGTAAAGCCTATGGAGCCCGCGCCTATGAACGCTATCTTTATCGCCATACTATCACTCCTCCTGTGATGTTCACATACGGCATTATACCATCCGCGCGCGTTAAGCGTGGCAGGAAAACCGACGTATCGCGGCGAATTGTCATGAAATGCGATAATAAATCTTGCTTGGGAGGCTGACCATGCTCTACGACGCCGAGGTCTACCGCCGGCCCATGTGGCCCCAGGTGAACGCCTATTACTCCAAGACCTACGACGGGTTCGACATGCCCGTGCACGCGCACGACAACGCCGAGGTGATGTACGTATTCAGCGGCAGGTGCGAGGTATGGGCCGCGCCCGAGGGCGAGGAGCCCTTCGCGCTGGAGATGCGCGCGGGCGACTTCATCTTCCTGGACGCGCATATCCACCACCGGCTGAGCGTGGACGCGGCGCTTAGGTGTACCATGCTCAACGTGGAGTTCACGCTCTCGCCCGCGCAGGGCATGTTCACGCTGAGCGCGCTCCGGGCCGAATCGGCCGACTACGCGTGGTTCGTGGCGCTGGGCGCGGCCTGGTGCGCGGGCAACGACGTGGACGGCAGCCTGCTCAGGGCGATGGACGCGCTGGTGCGCGCGCTGGAGGGCGGCGAGGGCGGCGAAGCCGCCTGCCGGGCCGAGATGGCGCTGGTGCTGATGCGGCTGAGCGGGGTCATACGCTCGGGCAGGCAGCGGCCGGGCGCCACGGGCTACGTGCGCCGCGCAGCGGGGTACATACAGCAGAACTACCAGCGCGCGCTGTCGCTGGAAGCGGTGGCCGCGCGCGTGGGCATATCGCCCGACCACCTGGGGCGGCTCTTCCGGGCCGAGACCGGCCTGACTGTGGCCCATTACATAGAGCGCGTGCGCGTAGACCACGCTGCCGTGCTGCTCGAGCGCTCGCGCCTCAACGTGGCCGAGGTGGGCGCGCAGGTCGGGCTGATGACGCGCCAGCGGTTCGACGCGGCCTTCCGGCGGCGCTTCGGCCTGCCGCCCGGGCAGTACCGGCAAAAGCTCCGCGCGGCGGCGCGGGGTGCGGGCGACTTGCCGCAGCGCCCCGGCGCACGGCGGCGCGCCCCCCGCGCAGGCGGGGATGTGTAGCGCAGGGCGGCGCGATGCGCGGGCTTATGCGCGGCCGCTCGGGCGACCGGCCCTGCGCGCTGAATGAACGGCAAGGCAAATGGCACGCTCCCCGCGACATGCCGCAGCGCCCCGGCGCACGGCGGCGCGCCCCTCGCGCGGGCGGAGATGTGTAGTGCAGGGCGGCGCGATGCGCGTGTGCGACCACTTGTGGGGCGTTGGCCGGGCTGACGCTCATGCGACCGTCCCTCAGCGCCGAAAGCCCTCAGCGCGGCAATATGCCGCCGGCCCGGGACTCTATCGCACCGTATTGCGCACGCTTGGAGGCGCAGCCCTCTCTCATGAACCGGACTTGCACCGGGGATAAACTGTCTGCACGCCTTTCCGCGTGTGGCGCTCCGCAGCATTAAACGAAAACTGTGTGACCGCGGACGCCTGATGATGTCCGGCCGCCAGCCTGCCAAAGTGCTCCTGGGTACGGCAAGGGCCCGCTCCCCGCAAGCGGGGCGCAGGCCCTTGGGGGCGCTTATCTGCCCCGGTGCTTTTCCTTGTGCTTTTGCCGCCTGAGCTCGAACTGCCTTTGCGCCTCCGCCTCGCGCTGCTCGCGGCTGACGGCGCGCCGCTCGAGGCCGCACTGCTCGCGCTGGAGCTTGAGCGCCTGCTGCGCGCGGGTGCCTATCCCCTCGCAAGCCAGCTGCCTGCGCGCGGCGCGCTGCATTGCCTTGGGGTTGAGCCGCCTCTCCCTGGTCTGCGCCTCCACCGTGGGGCTGAAACGCAGCGCGGAGAAGCTCTTCCGCACGAACTCGTAGACCTCGCCGTCCCTGGGTTCCGCGCCGAACGTCACCCGGGATACCGCGAGCTGGCCGTCCTCCGCGCGCTCAAACACGCCCACCCAGAACGGCTCCTCAAAAAACACCGTAAGCTTACAGGATACGCTGCCCATTTCCATCCCTCCAAGCAACTGAAATGGGCAAGGAACGGACGACCCGGAGGGGCAGGTTACTTACCCCGCATACGCGGGACGGCCGGGCTACCGACCGGCTCTGGCGCACGCCCTGCGCGCGCGTTGCGTTTTTATCCTTGCCTTTGCCGGGCGCGCCCTGCGGCGCAGGGGCGGCCTTGCGCGCCGGGTCTCCCCCGCGCCGCCGGTGCGCCCGGCAAGGCTACTATACCACAAAACCCGGCGCGCATCCACCCCGCGCCGCCATTTTGGCATTGGCTGCACAGGCAAATGGCGGGGCCTGCGCGGCCGCGCCCCTGGGTCACGCGCACATGCAGCCGACCCATGCCGATGCGCAGGCGTTCGGACACGTACAGTTCATTTTCCTGTTCATTATCGCCGCGTCCACCCGCAAATGCCCCTGCCGCCCAGTTCCTCTTCGGACGCCCTCAGGCACAGCCCGACCGTTCCAATCACGGCGGGCAGCGTCATGTTGACGATCGGAAGTCGGATACACCAGCCGTTTTCATATAACCGCACGGCGGCGCCAAGCGCAACAGCAGCCACGGCACGTCAATCTGCCGTAGCTGCTGCGCGTACCATGAGCAGCGCTGCATTGACATATCCCGGCGGCGCGTCCGGCCGCCTATTCCTCCAGCTGCTCTATCAGCCTGAGCAGCGTGGCGCTGTAATTCCTAAGCGTGTTCTTCCATTCGGCCAGGCACCTCTGACCCTCCGACGTTATGTGATACATGCCGTCATGCGAGCTGACCAGCCCGCGCTGCTCCATCGACTTGAGGAAGCGGTAGGTGGCCGCCATGTCGGGCCGCGCACGCTCATAGGTGGCGTAGTGCTCCATCTCCTTTTGCAGGGCATACCCGGTGCCCGGGCCGCGGCTGAGCAGCTTGAGCATTATCGGCTGCATGAACTTTTCGAGATTGCCGCCCATGCAGGCACACTTTTTGCGCTGCGAACGCAGCTCGGGGGGCATGGACAGCCGGTAGCCCTCGCCCGTGAGCAGCGCGCTCGCCTGCTGCATTCCGGCACCCACCCAGTCGTCCTCGGCAAAGCGGGAATCGCGCGGCACCGCGCCGGTCTCCACCACCACCACGTTTGCGCCGCTCATCAGCGCGGCGGGCGAGGCGGGATGCACGCATATGTCCCTCACGCGGTTGCCGCCGCTCAGCCTGAGCGCCGCCACAACGTGGCTTATGGCCTCGTCGTCCAGCATCATTGTGTCGCCCAGCGGCGTGCCCTTTACCGGGAAGCGCGCCATCACGCCCGATATGCTCGCGCCGCAGGCCACGGCGTTGAGGAAGCGGTCGGCTATCTCGCCCGCGTCATGCTCCGGGCCCAGCGGCTCCACCAGGCTAATCAACGCCATGCCCGCGCCCGATACGCTCTTCATAGTCGCCACCCGCTCGGATACGGCAAAGGGCGTATCCGTGCCCTCGCGCAGGCGCAGCGCATGGTACACGCCGTACGCGCCCGCTGCCCGCACGCGCTCGGCGGAAGCGGCATCCAGCTCGCCCGTGTTCAGTATTATGCCGTAGTCGCCCGGCACCCGCTCGCGTATGCGCGGTATCTGCCGGGTCAGCACGTCCAGGCTGTAAAACTCGGTGGTGCGCAGTACGATGTAGGCCGCGCCCCCCTCCACATACCGCCGCGCGTGCTCGATTATGGCGTCCTCGGTCACGTGGCGGCCCTCCCTGACTATGCCCCACTTCTCGCCGAAGGAGCAGAATCGGCAGTTCATCGGGCAGGGCGCGAAGTCCATGCCCACCGCGCACCATATGTAGCCGCGGTTGCCGGCAATGGCGCGCGCGACGTTGCGCGCCGCCCGCCGCATATGCGCGTCCTCGGGGCTGCCCGCCGGTATGTTCAATAGGGCGATTATCTCCTCGCGCGAAAGCACCTGGCCCTCCAGGCACTTTTTTTCGCATATGTCTATCAGCTCTTTACTCATCCAGCAGCGCTCCCAGTATATCGCACGCGTCCTTCACGGCGTTGCAGCATATCTTGCCAAAGAGGTTCTCCTCCATCACCTTTGCCATGCCCTCGGGCGTGCTCAGGTCGTAGCCCAGTATCTCCCGGCACCTGCAGCTGCCGTACTTTTCGGAGAACTCCGCCTCGAAGCGCGCCTTCAGCGCCAGCATGCGGTCCTTTGCGTCGGGGTCGCACCTGTCGCCCTGCCCCATGCGCAGGCCTATCGCCATCAGCGCGCCCACCACGCAGCCGCAGGTCTCGCCGTGCCACATGCCGCCGCCAAACGGCGCCGCTATCCTAAGCGCCGTCTCCCTGTCCAGCCCCAGCGCAGGAGCAAATTCGCCAAATACCGCCTGCGAGCAGTCGACGCCCGCGCCGAAGCCCTGAAGTGCCTTTTCCGCCGTCATGGTCGTGTCCATTGTATATCTCCCTTTCTCCTGTTTGATTACGTCATTTGACCTGGTCTAATAATAGCACCATTTGCACCCCGCCGTCAATAGCGTCCGGCAAAAGCGGGTAAACTCGCCCCCGCTCCGGGCCGGAGGAGAGGGAAGGCTTTCCTGCATCCGGCCATTTGCGCTTCCGCTGAAGCGCTTCTCTCTCCCGGGCGCGCACACTGTGCGGAAGCGGTTCTGCTCCGGCATTGTGCTTTCCCGCCGTCAGGAACGACGCGCATTCGGTGCGTATTCCGTCAAAATCAAAACCACCCGTCAAACGGGTGGTTTGCACAAAGGCTAAAAGCCTAGA
>JBJEUC010000580.1:0-1757 GCA_051883635.1 Candidatus Fimadaptatus sp. | reverse complement strand
CTTGGGCTATCCGCGCCGATACAGCGAAAACGACCGAAAAATTGCCGCCGCCGCGCGAAGAGCCGGATAAGAAGAAGGGTTCGAGGAGGCAGAAATGAAGAGCATTGAGATTAGCCGTTTTGCCTCTTTGAGCTACGCAGGTCAGGAAGCCGTAAACACGCTGTGTACCAACCTCTCCTTCTCGGGGGAGAACATGAAGCGCATCATGGTGACCAGCACCCATGCGTCGGAGGGCAAGTCGTTCCTGACGATGAACATAGTGCGCACCATGGCGAGGTACGGAAAGCGCGTGGTGCTGGTCGACGCGGACCTGCGGCGCAGCACTATAGCCTCGAAGCATAAGTTCATATTCCCGGACGAGATGAACAAATGGGGCCTCGCGCACCTGCTCGCGGGCATGGTCGACGAAAAGAGCGTGATATACAGCACGAACATAGAGGGCGTGTTCATGGTGCCGGTCGGCTGGTCGGTGTCCAATCCGCTGCCGCTGCTCAACTCCGCGCGCTTCCCCGAGCTGCTCGACCACCTGGCGGGCATGTTTGACTACGTGCTGGTGGACGCGCCGCCGGTGGGCACGGTCATAGACGCTGCGGAGATTGCCAAGTCCTGCGACGGCACGCTGGTAGTCGTGAACTACAACACCGTCCGCCGCCAGGAGCTGATAGACGTAAAGGCACAGCTCGAGCAGACCGGCTGCACGGTGATAGGCACTGTGCTGAACATGGTCGAGCTGGACAACTACCTCAGCCGCAAGTACTACTACAAGTCCTACTATTCGCACTATGACAGCTATAATACCGACAAAGGGGACGACGGGTTTGGCTCAAGGCTGCTGAGGAGGTTCCGGAAGAAACGCTCCTCGGGGCAGGGGAGAAGATGAAGGGATACACTGACATTCACTCGCATGTCCTGTACGGGATAGACGACGGCGCTCAAACGCGCGCCGAGATGGAAGCTATGCTGGACGCGGCCTGTGCCGACGGCATAACTTACATTTTTGCCACTCCGCACATGACGCCCGGGGTCTATCCGCTCCAAACGGAGCTGATGGCCCGGCGGCTGGAGGAGGCCCGGGAGTATTGCCGCGCGCAGGGCTATCAGCTGGACATATCTGCCGGCGCGGAGATACTGTTCACGCCGGCGCTGGAGCGGTTCGCGCAGGAGGGGCAGCTGCCCTCTCTGGGCGGCACGGAGCACATACTGGTCGAGTTCATGCCGGACGTTGGGTACGCGGAGCTGAGCGCCGCGGTCGGCATGATGGAGCGGGCGGGCTACGGCGTGATACTCGCCCATGTGGAGCGATACGACTGCCTGAGACGCCGGAGCAATGCGCTGCGGCTCAAGGACAGCTGCGACGTCCGCTACCAGGTGAATTGCCAGTCGCTCCTCGAAAAGAAGGGGTTCTTCAGGGACAGGTTCATGGAGCAGTGCCTGAAGCTGGAGCTGATAGACGGCGTGGCGACGGACGCGCACGACTGCGTAAGGCGGCCGTACCGGATGGACGCGGCGCATGATATGATTTTGCAGAAGTGCGGGCAGGAATACGCAGACCGGCTGACCTGCGGGGGCATATTTGGTTCGCATGACGCTTAAGAGCTGTGCGGCGTGGACTTCGGCAAACGGGCACGTACCGCCTGCCGTTACCCGATAGCCGCATCATGATATATCACTTTGCATAACGCCCCGCCAGTGCGGGGAGACCATATATATGAACGCACGGCCTTCCATACTGTGTACGCGAAGGAGCGGAACGAATG
>JBJEUC010000579.1:0-7179 GCA_051883635.1 Candidatus Fimadaptatus sp. | reverse complement strand
AACGACAAGTACCGCATGCTGTACGGCGCGGTGGGCGACATGTACGGCAGCTACCGCTTCCTCTCCCTGCCCCGCTACGAGGGCGCGGCCGACGTGCAGTCCGCACTGGAGCGCAGCGTGAAGCAGGTGCTGAGCGACGCCCACGCGGAGTACCTCATCCGCGTGCAGGCCGGCGAGGCCGCTTCTCCGGTCACGGAGGAGCTGGCGGACAGGGCGCTTGAGGAGCTTGAGCTGCTCATGGCGCAATGACGGGAAGCGAGCGGGAGCGAAGGGGGCGTTAGTATGCACATAAGGCCGCGCATGGCGCCCGCCCTGCTGCGCGAGGCGCTGCCGCAGTCGCTCTCGCTGCGCCAGCGGCTGGCCGCATACCTGATAGCGCTGACCTGCGCCGTGGCCTTCATGCTCTTTTTCGTGCTGAACCTGATAGGCATAGTCGACCCGATAGACAGCCAGCTGGAGGATGAGCTGGCCCGGCAGCTGGACATGACCGCCGCCTCCCTGCTGCACGACACGGACGAGGCGGCGGCCTGCGGTCTTGTGCTGGCCGACAGGATCGCGGACACGGTCAGCGCGGTGCTGCGCGAGCGCGGCATTGACTTTGACGGGCTGCGCAACAACGAGCAGGCGCTGAGCGAGATACAGTCGCGCGCCTATGCCGAGGTCAGCCTGCACATGCAGCTGGCCACCTGCAGCGGCGCGTTCTACCTGCTGGACAGCACGGTGAACGACGCCCTCCCCCGGGCCTACTACAACGGGCTCTACCTCAAGTACGCCAATCTCTACGCTGAGAACACGCTCAACAACCGTCCCTGCATGTTCCGGGGCAGCTATGCGGTGGCGCGGCAAAGCGGCATAGGCCTTTACAGCACCTGGCAGCTCGAGACCGAGGCCGGGACCTTTCCGCAGGCTGAGGCCCTGCTGCGCGGCGAGGACATAGGCGCGCGGCGGTATCTGTTCACGGAGGTATATAAGCTGCCCGACTCGTGGGAGCGGGTGCGGCTGCTGTGCGTGCCCATACGGCTGGGCGGCCGCACGATAGGCGTATGCGGCTTTGAGATAAGCGACATCTACTTCCGGCTGTCCTACCCGGCGGGCGACGGGGCCCTGAGGCCCGTCTGCGCGCTGCTGACCCAATCGGACGGGCGCTGGACGGGCCAGACGACCTGCACGGAGCAGGTGCAGGCGGAGTTCACCGTCGGGCCCTACGGCCGCTTTGTGGAGATATCCGACGACATGAGCAGCTACGTAGGCCTTATGCGCGGGATAGACGTGGGCAGCAGCGCGCACAGCGTCGCGGTGATGATGCCCCGGGCGCAATACGACGCCACGGTCCGCACGCGCCGGCTGAGGGCGGCGGCCCTGCTGCTGATACTGACGCTGATTTCGATAAGCGCCTGCATATTCCTGAGCCACCGCTATGTCAATCCGATACTGCGCGGGCTTTCGCAGCTGAAGGCCGACCAGGCGCAGCGCCAGCCCTCCAACATACCCGAGATAGACGACCTGTTTGAATACCTGGCCGCCCGCGACCGCAGCCGCGAGGCCGAGCTCAACCGGCTGCAGGCGGAGAACGCGGACGTGCGGCGCGAACGCGAGCGCGCCGAGAGCGCGCTCACCAACCTGCAATCCGCCGGTATGCAGGAGATAGACCCGGCGGCCTACGGGCAGTTCCGCGAAAACCTGCACACGCTCACGCCCCGCGAGCGCGAGATATTCGACCTGTACCTTGAGGGCCGCACCGGCAGGGAGATACAGGAGCTGCTGGGCATAAACCAGAACACCATCAAGTACCACAACAAGAACATCTACGACAAGCTGGGCGTGCATTCGCGCAAGGAGCTGATAAGGTACGCCGCGTTCATCCAGCGCGAGGCCGGTTCGGACGAGGGCTGACGCGCGGATGACGTGCGGCGGTTGAAGGCCGCCGGGAGGGGTATCGGCCCCTGCCGGCGGGTTTTTTGATTGGGGGAAGGTGCGCAGGGAGACTAAGTGCAGCACGGGCGGAATTGGAGGAACGCGGGGCGCTTATGCAATCATGGAGCATCCTCTGCCCCATGCAGCGAGCGCAGGTGGTTGGAGCATCGGTTGCGAGGATATGGACGTAGGGGGGTGTGTTGATTGCGGAGGGTGAGCGGTAGCCACCCTTCAACCTGCCCTCACAGCTCCTCTTTGAACAGCAAAGCGCCGCTCCACTATGCGTGGAGCGGCGCGAACTGTCAAAGAGAACATTGCGTTGGATAAAGTGCGACACGCCTGTACGTCGCTTGCGCCCTGCTGTGCGTGCAGGAGGCGTTTCGCATCACTTTGCGAGAGTGAACGGCTGTCCATCCGCCGTATCCCCCTTTGCACAGCAAAGCGCCGCCCTACGATGTGCGGGGTGCGCGGTACGCATACCTGCGTCAGTATAGCCGGAATGCGAATGAGGCGCGCTGTTTTGCGGAGGGTGAACGGTTGTCACCCCTCACCCGCCCGCCAACTCACCTTTGCACGGCAAAGCGCCGCTTTGCGATATGCGGAGCGGCGCAGCACACTTACATGCACCTGCCAAGGCGCGGGCTGCGCGCACTACTCCGCGGAGGTCGACCGGCCATCACCCTCCCCCCGCCGCATCCCATTTGCACAGCAAAGCGCCGCCCCACGGTGCGTGAAGCGGCGCGGACATGCCTTGCCCAATCAATCGATATACTGCTGCTCCACCGTCTGTATGCGGTTGAACGGGAAGAACAGGAAGCGCACGTGGCCGACTATCTGCGACCTGCTGAGCGGGCCGACCATGCGGGAATCGTTCGAGTTGGCGCGGTTGTCGCCCATCACGAAGTACTCGTCCTCGCCCAGCGTTATGGGGCCGAAGTCGCGCGAGGTCGGGTTGTCGATGAAGTCCTCCTTGAGCGCTTCGCCGTTTAGGTAGGTCACGCCGCCCGATATCTCTATCGTGTCGCCCGGCAGGCCTATCAGGCGCTTTATGTAGTTCTCGCGGGAATTGGGATAGTGGCATATAACGACCTGACCGCGCTCGGGCTCGCTGAACAGGTAGTCGAACTTGGTGACGAACACGCGGTCGCCCGTGTAGAGCGTGTTGTTCATGGAGGGGCCGTCGACGTATATCGGCTCGAACACATAGGTGCGTATTACGAACACGGCCGCCAGCGTGCAGACTATCAACACGACCCAGTCGCGCACGTCCTTCATGCGCTTTTTGCGGCGCTGCGCTTTGCGCTCCAGTTCGCCCTCGTCCTCCGCCAGTTCGAGCAGCTTCCTGCCCTCGGCGCCCTGCTGCGCCTGCTCCTGCGGTTCAAGCTCAGACCTGTTGTCCATGTGATTACTTCCTTTCGCCAATGCAATTATCCCTGCGCGGCGCGCCTGCATGAGGGCGCGCGCGTGTGTTCATGTGCTGCCGCCGGGTGCGGGCGGCTGGACCCTTATGCGGCCCGCGCGCCTGGGCGGCCATACCCTCAGCCGCACCACGGCCGTTATCTGCCGCCGCTTAAGCGGCCCCACCGCGCGGCTGTCGCGCGAACGCGCGCGGTTGTCGCCCATGACGAAGTATTCGCCCGCGCCCAGCGTCACCGGCCCGAAACCGCGCAGCGCGGCGTGGCGCACATACGGCTCGTCCGCCGGCGCGCCGTCTATGTACAGGACGCCGCCGCGCAGCTCCAGCGTATCGCCCGGCAGGCCGATAAGGCGCTTGACGAAGCACTTGCGCGTGCCCGGATAGCGGCACAGCACTACGCTCCCCCGCCTGGGCGCGCGCAGCAGCGCGTCCAGCCGCGTGGCCAGCAGGCAATCGCCCGTGCGCAGCGTGTCCTGCATGGACACGCCCTCCACCCGGGCCAGCGTAAACACCGCCATGCGCAGCGCCGTAGCCAGCGCCGCGGCCAGTATCAGCTCCCACAGCCAATCCACGCCCGGCCTCCTACGCGCCTATCGCGCGCAGGCTGCCCAGCGGGTACACCACGCTGCGCACCCGGCCCACCAGCGCGTCCGCCCGGAGCGTGCCCACGTCCGCCGCGCGGCCGTCGTGGCTCACGGCGCGGTTGTCGCCCATCACCAGGTACTGCCCGTCGCCTATCAGCACCGGGCCGTAGTCCTCGTCCGCGGGGAAGCTGACGAAGTTTTCCTCCAGCAGCAGGTCGTCGATGTAGGTGCGCCCGTCGACTATCTGCACCTTGTCGCCGGGCAGGCCTATCACGCGCTTTACGAAGGTGCCGTCCCGGTTGGGGAACCGGCACACCACCACATCGCCCCGCGCAGGTGCGGAGAAGGCGTAGTCGAACTTGGTCACCAGCAGCATCTCGCCGCCGGTGAGCGTGGGCTCCATCGAGGGGCCGTCCACGCGCACTATCTCGCATACGAACGTGCGCACGCCCACGGCGAGCAGCGCCGCCAGCGCAAGCGTTATTACCCACGAGCATATCTCGCGCGTTATGGCCCTGCGGCGCATCCGCCTGCGCCGGGCGGCCCCGCTGCGGCCCGGCTTGCGCGCCTGTGCAGGAGCGCGCCCGCCCGCGCGGTTTCCGCCGGAGCGCTTATTATAGGGCGCGCGGCCCGCGCCCGAGGCGTTATCCATCGGCGTTTTCCTCCGCGTGCTGCAAAATCTTCTTTACCCGCTTTTCAAAGTCGCCCCTGTCCAGCATGACTATGCGCCCGCAGCCCTGGCACTTTATCTTCACATCCGCGCCGGTGCGTATTATGACCCATTTGTCGCTGCCGCAGGGATGCGCCTTGCGCATCTGCACAACATCGCCCAGCGATATCAGCATATTTCTTACCTCGCAATACCCGATTATATTACTTCGCAAGCGCGTCCGCAAGTGAATTTATGTTATAATGTATAGACATAGTATTCCCGAAACCCGGCTCTGTGCCACATCGGCGACACATTTACACGTTGTGCGCCTCGCCGTTGTACACATAGCCGCTGACCGGGTCCAGCGTGATGGTCGTGCCCGTGCGCAGCACCGAGCAGGCGCTCTCGGCCGAGTGTATCACCGGTATCTCCAGCGTGAGCGCGGCTATCGAGGCATGGCAGGCCGAGCCCTCGCACTCGACTATCACGCCCGAGGCCTTGCGCAGGTAGGGCAGGAAGCTGTTGTCGGTCTGCCGGGCCACGAGTATGTCGCCGGGGGTGAAGTTGCTGGCCGCCTCGGCCAGGGTATGGGCCACGCACACGCGGCCCACGACGGGCGTCTCGCCTATGCCGCGCCCGCGCAGCAGCACGTCGCCTATCACGTGTACGCGGATGAGGTTGGTCGTGCCGCTCATGCCCACCGGCACGCCCGCCGTCACTATGGCCACGTCGCCCACGCTCAGGAAGTTGTGCTCCTGCGCCGCGGCGATGGAGCAGGCCACCATCTCGTCGGTGTTGTCGCTGTGCGCCACCATGAGCGGCATCACGCCCCACACGCACGAGAGCTGGTTGAACACGCGCGGGTTCTCGGTGGTGGCTATCAGCGTGCAGCCCGGGCGGTACTTGGACACCTTGCGCGCGGTGGAGCCGCGGTAGGTGGGCGTGATTATCGCCGAGGCGTTCAGGTCCGCGGCGATGGTCGTGCAGGCGTAGCTGACGGCGTTGGTGATGGAGAAGTTGGTCTCGAAGCTCTCCTGCACGCCCTTGGGCTCGGCCTTGCGGTGGTTTTCGACATGCTCGGCTATGCGCACCATGGTCCTGAGCGCCTCCAGCGGATATCGCCCCGAGGCGGTCTCGCCCGAGAGCATTATGCAGTCGGTGCCGTCCAGTATCGAATTGGCCACGTCCGAGACCTCGGCGCGCGTGGGCCGGGGGTTGCGCATCATGGAATCGAGCATCTGCGTGGCGGTTATCACGGGCTTGCCCATGCGGTTGCACTTGGCTATCATGCCCTTCTGTATCAGGGGCACCTCCTGTATGGGCACCTCGACGCCCAGGTCGCCGCGCGCCACCATCAGTCCGTCGGCCAGCGTGATTATCTCGTCGACGTTCTTGACGCCCTCCTCGTTTTCTATCTTGGCGTATATCTGCACGTCCTGCGCGCCGGCGCTTTCCAGCACATGCCTGAGCTCCAGCACGTCGGCCGCCTTGCGCACGAACGACGCGGCCACCAGGTCTATGCCCGCCGCACAGCCAAACCGGATATCGTCAATGTCGCGCTCAGTCACGGCGGGCAGGCGCAGCTTGGCCCCCGGCACGTTTATGCCCTTGTGGTCGCTCACCGTGCCGCCGTTCAGCACGCTGCATACTATGCTGCCGCCCTCGACGCTCTCAACGCACATCTCGATGAGGCCGTCGTCTATCAGCACATGCGTGCCCGCCGCCACGTCCCGGCACAGTCCGTCGTAGGTCACGGACGCGCGCTCGGCGGTGCCCATGACGCTCTGGCCGCACACCAGCGTGAACCTCTGGCCGGCCGTCAGCTCGACGCTGCCGCCCTCAAAGTCGCCAAGGCGTATCTCCGGGCCCTTGGTGTCCAGCATTATCGCCAGCGGCACGCCCTTTTCCTCGCGCAGCCGCTTGAGGAGGGCTATCGTTTCGCCGTGCCACTGATGGTCGCCGTGGCTCATGTTGAGCCGCGCGACGTTCATGCCCGCGTCTATCAGGGCGCTGAGCATCTGTTCGGAGCGGCTGGCGGGGCCTATGGTGCAAATGATCTTCGTTTTTCTCATAAAACCATCCTTTGACATGCAGCGTTTGGTTACATTATAGCATCCCATTGTTGCGAATATCAGTAGCTGCGCAAAAATTTGCCCGGTTATCCGCCCTGGCCCATGGATCGTCACAACTGGGCCACATTCCCGCGCATTGCCGCGCGTCGCCCGGCGCGCCGCAGAGGATATGCGCGGTCGCGGGGCGAATATATCATTGGCAGGGCAGCCGCCCGGGCGCGGCGTTTGCGCATGGGCGCAGCACGGAGTCGGCAATGGCGGGGGAAATCGCTCCCCCGCCACCACAGGCGTTACTTGCCGAACAGCGACAGCGCGCGCTGCATGCGGGCCTTTACCGGCACGTCGAATGGGCAGCGTATCTCGCACTTGCCGCAGGCTATGCAGTTGCGGGCGGTATGGCTCAGCGCCGCGTAGTGCTCGCGCACCGTCTCGGGCACCTCCTTCTGCGCCAGCGCGAGGTCGAGGTACTTGTTGACCTGCGCGATGTCAATATGCGAAGGACAGGGCAGGCAGTGGTTGCAGTACATGCAGTGGCCGTTG
>JBJEUC010000578.1:0-1761 GCA_051883635.1 Candidatus Fimadaptatus sp. | reverse complement strand
CTGACAGGAGGAATCGATATGGCCGATTATCCCGCAAGGTTTGTTACCCGCCCGCAATACGAAAGCAGCGTTCACTTCAGCGGCCACGGCGGCTACACCGCCGACGACCTGGAGCTGAGCGAGGAGCGCAAGGCCTGGTGGCGCGACGCCAAGCTGGGCATGTTCATACACTGGGGCCTGTACGCGATACCCGGCAAGGGCGAATGGGAATACTTTAACGGCAAGTGGGACCGCGAGGAATACGCGCGCCTGACCGCCGACTTCAACCCCACCCGCACGGCGGAGGACATCGCCCGCGAGTGGATGGACGTGGCCACCTCGGCGCACTGCCGCTATTCGGTGATGGTCACGCGCCATCACGACGGCTTCGCGCTCTGGCCCAGCGACGCGAGCCACCTCGGCTTCAGCTCGCGCATACTGGGCAAGGACTACGTGCGCGCCTTCACCGACGCCTGCCGCGCAAGCGGCGTGCGCCCGGGGCTCTACTATTCGCCGATGGACTGGCGCTTCCCCGGCTACTTCGACCCGGACGGGCAACGCGAGAGCGCGCTGGCCATGAAGCGCCAGTGCCACGCGCAGATAGAGGAGCTGATGACGCGCTACGGCGACATCGACATACTCTGGTTCGACGGCGGCTGGCTGTCGCACAAGGGGCACGACTACGACGCCGCCTGGCTCTGGGACCCGATAACGCTGTGCCGCAGCGTGCGCTCGCACCAGAGCGGCATACTGATGTCGCCCCGCTCGGGCTACATAGGCGACTTCCAGTGCGACGAGGGCGCGCACGAGATAACCGGGCGCATAATCGACGAGTCCTGGGAGAAGTGCATGACCACCGGCGACGCCTGGGGCTATCAGCCCGGGGCCAGCGTGTACGAGCCCGCATTCGTGATACGCATGCTGGCCAACGTGATATGCAGGGGCGGCAACCTGATGATAAACATCGGCCCCGACCCCGACGGCCGCGTGCCGGAGGAGGTAAAGCAGCTGTTCAGCGCGCTGGGCCGGTTCGTGCAGGCCAACGAAGAGGCCATATTCGGCACCCGCGCCGGCATATGGCAGCCGGTCGACGGCGTGTTCGGCTCGGTGTACCGGGGCGACAGCGTGTACCTGCACATACTGGACGCCGCGCGCTTTGACGGCCTCACCCTGCCCCGCACGGCCAACCGCTTCGTCAAGTGCCACGCGCTCACGGGCGAACAGGTGCCCTTCACGCAGGACGACAGCGGCGTGCGCATATCCCTGCCCGCCTCGCTCATCCAGCGCGGCGACCCCGACCTGGTGCTGCGCCTGACGGCCGAAAAGCCGGTGGTAAGGGACTGCTAGTGAGGTGAAGGCGGTTTGGGGTGAGGACGTGGCGCGCGGGGCAACGGAAGAACGCGAGGCAGCACGCACATCTCCTTGCCGCTGCGGCAGAGCGCTGCGTAAGAACGCAGCGCTCTGCCGCCTCCAACCCCTCAGCGGAGCGGCGGCGGTACAAAGGGGTGAGCAGAGAATCCAAGGAGGGAGTAGGGGGAACTCGCAATCCCCCTATCCCTCCTTGGCCGCCGGAGGCTGCCACGCGGTAGCGAACTCAGGCACAAGCGGCGCAAGGATGCTGTCGCGATGACCGCGCGGCGGCGGAAGAACGCAGAGCAACACGAAAGCCATCTGCAACTACGGCGGAGCGCTGCGTAAGAACGCAGCGCTCTGCCGCCTCCAACCCATCAGCGGAGCGGCGGCGGTACAAAGGGGTGAGCAGAGAATCCAAGGAGGGAGTAG
>JBJEUC010000577.1:0-1762 GCA_051883635.1 Candidatus Fimadaptatus sp. | reverse complement strand
GGAAGCTCCTGTCATCTCAAGGGTTCCCGCCAGATAGTTGAAAAGCTCCAGCAGCTTGTAACCGAGCACAACCTGCAGGACCAGGTGGAGCTGGGCGGCCAGTTCTGCATGGGCGATTGCATGAACGGCGTATGCCTCACCGTTGACGGCAAGAAGTATTCCCTCAAGCCCGACGACACGGAGGCTTTCTTCGAAAAGGAAGTGCTGGCAAAATGCAAGAATATCTGAAGCTGAAGCCCGCAGGCTGCAAGGATTGCTACAAGTGCATACGTTCCTGTCCCGTCAAGGCGATAAGCTTTGCCGACAACCAGGCGCAGATAATCGAGGATGAGTGCATACTGTGCGGCCAGTGCTACGTGGTATGCCCGCAGAACGCCAAGCAGGTGCGCGGCGACGTCGCCCGCGTGCGCGAAGCCGCCCGCGCCGGCAAGCGCATAATCGCCTCGGTCGCGCCCTCCTTCATTGCCGGTACCAGCTTCAGCAGCATTGAGGATATGGCCGACACGCTGCGCCAGCTGGGCTTTGCCGGGGCCGAGGAGACCGCGATAGGCGCGCAGTTCGTCTCGCGCGAATACGAGCGGCTGATACAGGCCGGCGACAACCTCAAGGGCCGCGTGATGATAACCAGCTGCTGCCCGGCGATAAACTCGCTGATACAGAAGTACTACCCCGACCTGCTGGACAGGCTGGCGCGCGTGCTCACCCCCATGCAGGCGCACTGCAAGGCGATAAAGGAGCGCGACCCCGACGCCTTCACCGTGTTCATAGGGCCGTGCATAGCCAAGAAGAAGGAGGCCGACGAGTCGAGCTATGTCGACGCCTGCCTCACCTTTGACGAGATAAACGACTGGCTGGACGCCGACAGCGTGCATCCAGTAAACAAGCCCCGCGAGAAGGGCGAGGGCAAGCTCTCCCGCTTCTACCCCACCACCGGCGGCATAGTGCGCACGATGGACATACCCGCAGACATAGACGTGGTAACGCTGGACGGCACCGAGAGCTGCATGGCCGCCCTGGACGAGATACGCGCCGGCAGCTTTGAGCATACCTTCATAGAGATGTCCGCCTGCAAGGGCAGCTGCGTGAGCGGCCCGATACTGCGCGACCACTCCGAGCGCCCGCTGAATGGCGTCGTGAAGGTGACTGCCTACGCGGGCAAGGGCGAATTTGACGCCAAGGCCCCCGCGAGCATCTCCACCCAGTATGCGCCTGCGGGCCTGCGCCGCGTAATGCCCGGCAGCGCCGCCATACAGGAGGTCATGCTGGCCATGGGCAAGACCTCGCCCGACAAGGAGCTCAACTGCGGCTGCTGCGGCTACCCCACCTGCCGCGACAAGGCGGCGGCGGTCTGCATGGGCAAGGCCGAGATAGGCATGTGCCTGCCCTTCCTGCGCGAAAAGGCCGAGTCCTTCTCCGACAAGATAATCTCCTCCACGCCCAACGCGATAATCGTTATGAACGAGGATCTGATAGTGCAGCAGGTCAACATGGCCGCGCAGAAGCTGTTCAAGCTCCGCTCGCCCGACGATATCGTCAAGGCGCCCATAGTCCGCCTGCTGGATCCTTCCGACTACATGATGGTGGTGCAGAGCGGCCACAGCATTGTAAACAAGTGCCACTACATACCCGAATACAAGATCTACGTCGAGGAGACCATCACCTACGACAAGCAGTACAAGATACTGATAAGCATAATGCGCGACGTGACCGAGCGCGAGCAGACCCGCGAGCAGGAGCAGGAGCTCAAGCGCCAGACCGTCGA
>JBJEUC010000576.1:0-1763 GCA_051883635.1 Candidatus Fimadaptatus sp. | reverse complement strand
GACAGGAGCTTCCTATGCAGATCGTGATCTTCATGTGTACACACCTTCCTATATCTATAAGTTCAGGAAAAAATGTTTGCGGGCGCGTTGCGCACAAAACTCCGCATATATATTCTATGCGGATGGGCGCTTTCCCTGCCGCGCGCGCGAAAGGACGCGCTTTTTGGCGAAATTTACTGCCCGTCCTCCACGTCCGTCAGGTGCTTGGAGAGCATGGCCAGCGACGCGGCCATGTTTTCGGTCTGCACCAGCACGCCCTCGGGCACGTGCAGGTGTATGGGCGCAAAGTTCCATATCGCCTTGATGCCCGCGTCCACCAGCGCGTCGCATACCGCCTGCGCCTGGTCGGCCGGCACGGTCACAACGCCTATGCGCACGCTGAGCCGGCGGCATATGTGCCTCAGCTCGTCCATCGGGAATATGGGCTTGCCCGAATCGGATACGCCGGTGCGCGCCGGGTCGACGTCGAAGGCCGCCACAATGTTCAGCCCGTAGGAGCGGAAGCCCTCGTAGCCCAGCAGCGCCTGGCCCAGCCGCCCCGCGCCCACTATCACCGCGTCGTGGGCGTTGTTGTAGCCCAGGAAGGACTCTATCTCGGCTATCAGCTGACAGGTGACATAGCCGACCTTGGGCCTGCCGGAGCTGGATATCTGGGCCAGATCCTTGCGCACCTGTACCTGCCCCAGCCCCAGCGCCTCGGCAATGGCGGTGGCCGAAATGTATTCCGGCGCCGCTTCGCCCAGCGATTTGAGATAGCCCAGGTAGCGCGGCAGCCGCTTGAGCGTGGGCTGCGATATGGTGCTGACAGTCATGCTCCGTCACCCCCCGTGTGTCAATTATACATTCTCTTACATTATACATCGCCTATGTTAACGAAAGAAGTGAACGTCATTAATGTATCGATAAAGTAATACCTAATGATGCGGCAAAAAGTACCGCGCCCGCGTAAAAATGCCGCACAATATTGATTGAAGAGTTGATATCGCAGGAGTATAATGCCTGTGGCGATAAAAAGCGCGTTTGAATGCGCCGGATGCGGTGTATATATGATATGGATAAAAGGCGCTTTTTCGGGTCAACCGGCCGGCCGCTCCGCGGGGCGGAGCCCGTCGGCTAAATATAAAGGGGGATTTATGGATACCTGTACATGCTCCGCGCGGAGCAAGGATCAATGCTTTTTCAACCCGCAGGATCAGCTGATGGAGCGCAGGGGCCTCATCAATTACCGGCCCGTGTGCCTGACGGACCGGGCGCAGCTGGAGCCCTATATTCAGGCGCAACACTTCGACAATTCGGAGCTTACGTTTACCGACATATATATCTGGCGAAAGAGCTGGCATGTCGAGTGGGCTGTGGCGCTGGGCGCGCTCTACATCCGCATGCGCATGCCGGGCAAGTGCCTCATGTACCCGGTCATGCCGCTGGACGGCGTGCTTACGCGCGAGATGCTGGAACTTGCCATATCCGACATGCACAAGAGCGGCCTCAGGGCGGTCATGACCAGCGTGAGCGAGGAGTACATGGAGCGCGTGCGCGCGGTCATGCCCGAGGGCTGGCGCCCGACGGAGCTCAATGACTTTGCGGACTATGTGTACCGCGCCGAGGACCTCAGGGAGCTGGTCGGCAAGCGCTACCACGGCAAGCGTAACCACGTTGCGCGCTTCATGCGCGACTACGCCGGCAGGTACGCCTATCGCCCGCTGCGCGCGTGCGACATGGGCGAGTGCTTAAAGCTCTGGGACAAGTGGTACGCGGGCCGGGTC
>JBJEUC010000575.1:0-1765 GCA_051883635.1 Candidatus Fimadaptatus sp. | reverse complement strand
AGCCCTCTTTGCACAGGCATCAGCCCTTTATGGAGCCGACCATTACGCCCTTGACGAAGTAGCGCTGCAGGAAGGGGTACACGACCAGTATCGGCACGGTGGCCACGATTATCGTGCAGTACTTGACCAGCATGCGGTACTGCTCCTGCTGACTCTGGCCGACGGCGCCGACCTGGGTCATCGCGGAGGTGTCGTTCTTGAGCAGTATCTCGCGCAGCACCAGCTGCAGCGGATACTTGGACTTGCTGGACAGGAATATCGAGGGGTTGAACCAGTTGTTCCACCAGCCGACCGCGTAGAACAGCGCGATAACGGCGATGGTCGCCTGGGCCAGCGGGAAGAATATGCGCCACAGTATGGTCCAGTCGTTGGCGCCGTCCAGGTGCGCGGACTCCTCCAGGCTGTCGGGTATGCCGGCGAAGGAGGTGCGCATCACTATCAGGTTCCAGGTGCTGACCAGCACGGGCAGTATTATGCCGGAATAGGTATCCAGCAGGTTCATGCCCTTGACCATCAGGTAGAAGGGTATCAGACCGCCGCCGAAGTACATCGTAAAGGCGATCAGCTTCATTATCTTGCCGTTCCAGTAGCAGCCCTTGCGGCTCAGACCGTAGGCGGCCATGATGGTTATGAACATGTTGAGGAAGGTACCTACGCCCAGATAGATGAGGGTGTTGCCGAAGCCGACGGGGATGTTGGGGTTTTCCATGACCAGCTGGTAGCCGCGCATGCTCCATTCGCCCAGCGGCCATACCATTATGCCGCGCTGCATGTAGAGCTGCACCGGGTCGCTGACTGACGATACCAGCACGTACCACAGCGGGTAAACGCAGATGATGCACAGCAGCGTCATGAATATGTAGTTGAATACGGCGAAGGCCTTTTCGCCGCGCGTTCTCAGATTGTTCGCCATTGTGTATCCCTCCTTTACCACAGACTGTTTTCGGTCAGTATAGCGCTCATCTTGTTGGCGAATACCACCAGCAGGAAGTTGATCACGGAGTTGAACAGGTTAACAGCTGTGGAGAAGCTGAAGTTCGCGTCTATGATACCCTTGCGATATACGTAAGTGGATACTACGTCGGCGGTCTCGTAGGTCAGGCCGTTGTAGAGCAGTATGATCTTTTCGTAGCCTACGGCCATCATGGAGCCGATTCGCAGTATGAGCAGTATCGATATGGTGGGCAGTATGCCGGGCAGCGTTACGTGCAGCACCTGCTTGAACTTGCCCGCGCCGTCTATCGTGGCGGCCTCGTACTGCTCCTGGTCTATGCCGGCCAGGGCGGAGAGGTAGATTATGGAGTCCCAGCCCAGCTTCTGCCAGATCTCGGAGCCGACGTACACGGAGCGGAAGTACTTGGAGTCGCCCAGCAGGTTTGCCGGTTCTGCCACGCCCATCATGCGCTGTATCTCGCCGAAGAGACCGGAGGAGGAGCAGAAGTCGACCAGTATGCCGCACAGAACGACCAGCGAGATGAAGTACGGCATGTAGGTGATGGTCTGCACCACGCGCTTGAACTTTACGGCACGCATCTCATTGAGCATAAGCGCAAGTATTATGGGGGCGGGGAAGCCGAATACCAGGTTGTACAGGCTTATCAGCAGGGTGTTGCGGATGGTTCGCCACGCATATGCGCTGCGGAAGAAGTCGCGGAACCACTGAAGGCCCACCCACTTGCTGCCGAACACGCCCTTTTTGGGCGAAAAGTCGTTGAAGGCGATGATTATGCCGTACATGGGGCCGTAGCACCATACGAGGTAGAAT
>JBJEUC010000574.1:0-7220 GCA_051883635.1 Candidatus Fimadaptatus sp. | reverse complement strand
GCTTCTGCTTTCCGGGGCCAGTCCCGGCGGCCCGCACACTTCGCCGACCTCATCCCGACCGGAGGACATGCATATGACGACAGTACAGATACAAGACGCTCAGGAGAAGCGGCGCATCGCGCGCATAATACTCGAAGCGCTGCCGGACTGGTTCGGCATCGAGCAGGCGCGCGAGGAGTACATAGCATCCAGCGCGGCGCAGCCGTTCTTCGCGGCTCTGGACGGCGACCGGCCCGTGGGCTTTCTCTGCCTTGACGAGACCGGCCGGGACACGGTTGAGATACACGTAATGGGCGTGCTGATGGAATACCAGCGCCGGGGCGTCGGGCGGAGCCTGTTTACGGCGGCTAGGGCCGCCGCACTCGATAGCGGCTACTCCTTTATGCAGGTAAAGACCGTGCAGATGGGGCGCTACGAGGAATACGACCGCACCAACCGGTTCTACCTGGCGCTGGGCTTCAAGGAGTTCGAGGTATTCCCCACGCTCTGGGACGAGTGGAATCCCTGCCAGATATACGTGATGGCGCTGCGCTGAGTCGCCCGCGCAGGCGAAGGGGCGGGCGTCCCGTTGATGCGCATGACATGTCTTATCGTGCGCGCCGCCGGAATCCAGCATTGCCCGGAAGGGGCACGCGCATGAACCATACATGCGGCTTCAACGCAGCGACGCTCCCCCGCGAATTGCGGGGGAGCGTCGCATTGTTTATGGCCAATCGAAGGTGGCGGCGTGTCGTTACGCACGGCCTTCGCGGGCAAGGAGGCACTGCCGCGCCGGCCGTTACCCGGCAAGTCTGCGGTATCTCCGGCATGGCGTTTGCACTCCGCATTGCTTATAGCGTTTCGCGATACGACGATTCAACCGGAGGTGACGGCATGTCGCTACGCCCGACCTTCGCGGGCAAGCGCTTGCTTTGCGGACAAGGTTGCACTGCCGCGCCGGTCGTTGCCCGTAAGCTCTGCGGTGTTTCCGGAACGGGCGTTTGCGCACCGCATCGTTTATAGCGTTTCGCGATACGACGATTCAGCCGGAGGTAACGGCGCATCGTCACGCCCGGCACTTCGCGGGCAAGCGCTTGCGTTGCGGGCAAGGATGCCCTCGCTCCGGTCGCTGCACGGAAGGGCTGCGGCATTTCCGGCATGGCGTTTGCACTCCGCATTGCTTATAGCGTTTCGCGATACGACGATTCAACCGGAGGTGACGGCATGTCGCTACGCCCGACCTTCGCGGGCAAGCGCTTGCTTTGCGGACAAGGTTGCACTGCCGCGCCGGTCGTTGCCCGTAAGCTCTGCGGTGTTTCCGGAACGGGCGTTTGCGCACCGCATCGTTTATAGCGTTTCGCGATACGACGATTCAACAGGAGGTGACGGCGCATCGTCATGCCCGGCCCTTCGCGGGCAAGCGCTTGCGTTGCGGGAAAGGAGGCCCTCGCGCCGGTCGTTGCCCGGAAGGTCTGCGGTGTTTCCGGAACGGGCGTTTGCGCACCACATTGCTTATAGCGTTTCATGGTACAGGCGATTCAACCGGAAGTGGCGGCGCATCGTCATGCCCGGCCCTTCGCGGGCAAGGATGCACTGCCGCTCCGGCCGCTGTCCGGAAGGTCTGCGGCATTTCCGGCAAGGCGTTTGCACTCTGCATTGCTTATAGCGTTTCGCGATACGACAATTCAACAGGAAGTGGCGGCGCATCGTCATGCCCGGCCCTTCGCGGGCAAGCGCTTGCGTTGCGGGCAAGGATGCCCTCGCGCCGGCCGCTGCCCGGAAGTTCTACGGCATTTCAGGCTACCGGGCCTTTGCGCTCCATTCACATCTTCTTCCACACTTTGCGCTACCCCAAACCTTGCGGGAGCGCGTCTCTGCCCGGCCCGGCAATGCGCTAAGCTCGCCCTTCCAGACTCTCCCTGCGCCCGCCTCCCCGACGCTTACCTTCCGAACATCTCCGCCTCGATATCCATGCACAGTCGGTGATAGAGCGGCAGGTGCTGCTCCTGCACGCGGTACGTCTCGCGTTCGTCCACGTCCAGCAGCACATCGCACAGCCCGGCCATGCGCCCGCCGCCCGCGCCCGTCAGGCCCAGCGTGGTCAGGCCCAGCGCGCGCGCCGCCCTGAGCGCGCGGCACACGTTTTCGGCATTGCCCGAGGTGGATATGCCCATGAGCACGTCGCCCGCGCGCCCATAGGCCACCACCTGCTGCGCGTAGGCGCTTTTGCCGTCGATGTCGTTGCATATGGCCGCGATGAGCGCGCTGTTGGCGGTCAGGTCCAGCGCGGGCAGTCCTCCCTGCAGGCCCGCCGCCCAGTCCTCCCCTATCGCCGCGCGCACGTCATCGGGCAGCGGCCGCCTGTTCATGAAGCCCTTGGCCAGCTCGCCCACTATGTGCGCGCAGTCGGCCGCGCTGCCGCCGTTGCCGCACAGCAGCAGCTTGCCGCCCCGGCGAAACGCATCGGTTATCGCCCTGAGCGCGGCGTCGTAATCCCTGCTTGTCATATTTCCTCCCCCAGACCGTTCCAGGCCGTGCTGAGCGCGGCCACGTCGCCTATTTCGTCGCCCAGGCCCGCCGGCACTATCTCGCAGCGGCGGCGCGATATCGCAAGCGCTTCGCGCTCCAGGGCCGCCTGCATGCCCGCGCGGAAGTGGCGCTCCGCGCGCGCGTATATGCTGCCTATCACTATGCGCTCGGGGTTGAGCAGGTCGATGAGCACCGAAAGGCCCCTGCCCAGGCAGTCCGCGCTGCGTGCCAGCACGCGCCTTGCGCCCTCATCGCCCGCGTCCGCCATAAGGCACAGCTCACGGGCGCTCAGGTCGCGGCCCAGCTCATGAAGCGCCAGCTGCCTGAGCCCGCCGCCCGAGCAGAACCCCTCGAACGAGCCGCGCTTGCCGTAGCCCTCGGGGCCGTCGGGCTCCAGGCGCATGTGGCCCACCTCGCCGGCCATGTCGCACGCGCCCGCGTAGAGCCGTCCGTCCAGTATCAGCCCCGCGCCCATGCCCGTGCCAAACGTGAGGAACACCATGCTGCGGCAGCCCCGGCCCGCGCCGTAGCGCCATTCGGCCAGCGCGCAGGCATTGGCGTCGTTTTGCAGGAACGCGGGCGCGCCCACCCGGCGGGCGAGCCACTCGGTCACCGGCACCTCGTCCCAGCCGGGCAGGTTGGGCGGGCTGAGTATCAGCCCCCGCGCGCTGTCCAGCGGCCCGCCGCAGCTCACGCCCACGGCCCGCGGACGCGGCGCGCCCGCCTCCTCCGCGCGTGCTATCAGCGCCTCCAGAAGGCCCTGCCAGTCCGCGCCGTACTCGGCCGTCGCCACCTGCCAGCGCGCCTGCGTGCGGCCCTCGCGGTCGCCCACCGCCAGCGCGCACTTGGTGCCGCCTATGTCCAGGCCCCATACCACATCGCTCACGGCTATACCTCCCATTCAAACGGCTCGTCCAGGCGCGCTATCTTATCCACCCAGCGCAGCATCACGTCCGCGTCATAGGGCGGATAGCCCGATATGTAGTGGTTGGCATAGCGCCGGCCGCCGCACTCCCAGGTGATGATATAGAGCCGCTGCCGTCCCGCCAGCTCGCGCACGCGCCCCAGCGACACGTTCTCGTTGGCCGGGGAGAGGCGCTCGCCCTCCAGGAGGCACTGGCCCGTGTCGCCGTCCTCCACGCGGTAGCGCACCGGGGCGCTTTCCCGGCTGTCGTTGCACAGCCACACCTCGTGCGACCAGTCCACCAGCTCGTCCATCAGCACGGCTATTGGCCGCTGCACGCGCTTTATATAGTAGTAGGCCAGCTTCTTCGCGTAGTAGTAGTCCACCACCGCGTCGGATATCTGCGGCCAGCCGTCTATCAGGTTCCACCAGATGACGCCCGTGCGCCGCCACTTCTTTATGCGCGTGCGCTCTATGAAGAACTTCTTCGCCTCCGCCTGCGATATCTGGGACAGGCGCGCAAAGGTCTCAATGTCGCCCGGCACATGGCCAAACAGTATGTCCACCTGGTCCTGCATCAGCCCAATGCGGTTGTATCCGCGCGCGCCGAAGGGCAGATAGTCGGTATTGTGCGCGTCCCATATGGGGTCGCCCAGCCAGGAATCAAGCCGCTCCTCCGGGATATACCGCCTGAGCGACGACACCGCCGGGCAGCCATGGTAGCCGCATTCGCTGATGAAGTGCGCGCTGGAGTGCTTGTAGAAATCGTCCTTGAAGTAGGCGCGTGCGCCCCAGTTGTGCTGCTCTGGCACCTGATAGCGGGCTATGCCGTCCGGTATGTAGGGCGAGGAGGGCAAAAACAGCCTGTACGGGTCGTGCATGCGCACCGCGCGCGGCAGCACCTCGCGCGTTATCGCGTTATAGCGCGCCGAATCGGTGGGCAGGTGCATCGCGCTCAGGCCCTCGTCCACCTCGTTGTCGCCCGCCCACAGCAGTATCGAGGGGTGGTTGCGCAGCTTCTTTATCACCGCCGTGGCCTCGGCCTCTATCTCGGCTGTAAACTCCGGCGCGGGGCTGTACACGGCGCAGGCCATCGCGAAGTCCTGCCACACCAGCATGCCGCGCTCGTCGCACAGGTCGAAGAAGGCGTGGTCCTCGTACACGTTGCCGCCCCAGCAGCGCACTATGTTGCAGCCCACGTCGTCAAGCAGGTCATGCGCGGCGCGCAGGCGCTGGGCGTCGCGGCTGTGCAGCGCGTCCAGCGGCACCCAGTTGCTGCCCTTGCACAGTATTGGCCAGCCGTTCACGCGCACCTTGAACTCGCCCGCGTCGCCGGGCTTCAGCACGTGGTCCAGCTCTATCAGGCGTATGCCTATGCGCTCGCGGCGCACATCCTGCACTTCGCCATTGCGCGTAAGTGTAAGCTCTACGTCGTAGAGCGCCTGCTCTCCATAGCCCCTGGGCCACCACAGGCGCGCATCCCGCACGCGGAAGTCGAGCGTGCCGCTCACAAAGTGCGCGGGCGCCTCGGCGACGAACTCGCTCTCGCCGCACCTGCCCGCGACGCGCACGCCGAAGCCGTCCAGTATTGGCGCGTCGGTGGTCCAGCAGTAGCGCAGGTGCATGAGCGCCTCGCCGTCGGGCGACAGGGCCAGCGTGGCGTAGTAGGCCTCCAGTATGCGCGTGGGCCTGCGCTCCTCAAGCCTTACACCGCGCCACATGCCCGCCGAGAGGAAGCGCCCCATTATGTCCCAGCCGAAGGATGAGGGCGGCATGCGCAGCATGGCGAACTCGTCGTTGCGCAGCATGGCGGGGAAGTCGAAGCCCCGCGCTACGTTGAGCGCCGAGCGTATGCGCACCGTCAGGCGGTTCTCCCCGCCGTAGTTGAGCGCGTCGGTCACGTCGAACTCGTGCGCTATCAGCGCGTTGTGGCTGCTCCCCACCAGCACGTCGTTTACGTACACCTCGGCGAAGTCGTTCAGCCCCTCGAACACCAGCGCCCAGCGCGAGCCGCCGCGCGCGGGCGCGTCAAAGCTGCGCTCGAACTGCCAGCGGTAGAACTCGTACTTGCGGAAGCGGTACAGGTTGTCGGCATAGAATGGGTCCGGCTCCACGCCCGCGCGCTCCAGGTCCAGCTCCACATTGCCGGGCACATGCGCGCAGATGCGCTCCCCCTGCGTGCGCAGCGCATCCAGCCCCTCGCCCAGCTCTGCGGTCTCCAGTGCGTAGTACAGCTGCCATTCGCCGTCCAGCGACAGCATCCTTTCGTCCATGCGCGTCCTTCCTTTCTGCGTTCAGTCTTCCAATAGCTCCTCCAGCTCGCGGGCTGGTACCGTCAAAAGCCCCAGCCGCACAAGGTGCACATCCTCCCACATCTCATACAGGCAGCACAGATCGCCCCGCCCGTCCAGCGCCAGCGCGCTGTAACCCGACGCACCCTCGCAGAGCACCCGGCCGCGCGACCAGGTGCGGCCCCAGTCGCGGCTTGCGCGCAGCGTGAGCCGCCTGCGCACGCTGCGCTCGCGCTCCTCGCCCTCGGGCTCGGGCCCGGTTATCACAAGCAGGTCCCCGCACCGTATGAGCGAGCCCTGGCAGTTAATCTCCGTCACGTTGTCAGCCAGCCAGGGCTTTGACCAGCTCACGCCGTCGGGCGAGCCGGCAAAGGCGCGCCTGCGCTGCGCGCCCTGATTGCGCAGCGATATCAGCGCCCGCGCGTGCGCTTCCCCGGGCAGCGCGGCCACCTGCGCCTCGCTGGGGCCCAGCCGGAACATGTCCAGCACCTCGCCCGCGTGCCAGCTCGCGCCGTCGTCATCGGAGTAGATAGTCGCCGTCTGGCAGGGGTCGTGCCGATGCGGGTCGACCAAGCCGCCCAGCCACACCGGCGCGACCAGCCTGCCGCCCTCAAGGCGCGCAACGCCGCCCGGCCCCACCGCGATGCAGTGCCAGTCGATGCCGCCCGGCACGTCGCGCCCGCGGAACGACTCAAACACATATGTTATGTCCTCGCCCTCGCCGAACGTGCGCCCGCCGTCGCGGCTCACCGCGTGGAAGCAGCGCGCATAGTCCCGGCAGTAGAGCAGGTGCACTTCGTCCCCCACGACAAACGGCGCCGGGTTGTGCACCGGGCCGTGGGCGTTGCGCGCCACGTCCCGCGCCGCATCCCAGACGCCGTCCGGCTCGCGCCGCCTTGCGCGCAGGCTCATCGGGTCCCAGTCGCCACCCGTGCCCAGCCGCGCCTCGCAAAACGCGCACAGCGAGCCGTCCGGCAGCGCGACGAGCGCCGGTATGCGGCAGCTGAAAAGCGCCTCCTCGCCAAACCCAAACACTTCTTCATACCTGAGCATGGACTTCGCCTCCGCAATGAACGCGCCGGACGCGCTCTCCGCCCGGCTCACGTCAGTCTGTCTTTTCGCAGATGAGGTCTATCATGGCCTGCATGGTGGGCGTCATCCACTTGCCCTTGCTGTAAATGAGCTGGCGGTACAATCGCGCGTCCACGCCCTCCACGTTCACGCGCACTATCTCGCCCTCAACGAGCTGCCTGCGCGCCACGAACTCGGGCAGGAACGACATGCCCATGCCGCGCGCGACCAGCTCGCATATCACGTCGGTGTTGCCTATCTCCAGGAAGGGCTTCAGCTCCAGGCCGCGCGCGGCCAGCTGCGCGTCCAGCTGGGAGCGGTAGCTCATGCCCTCCTCGGTGAGTATGAAGGGGTATTCGATGCACTCGTCGAGCGTGACCGCGTCCCGCTCTGCCAGGGGATGCCCCTTGGGCGCTATGAACACTATCGGCTCCCGCCGGCTGAGC
>JBJEUC010000573.1:0-1770 GCA_051883635.1 Candidatus Fimadaptatus sp. | reverse complement strand
TCTCCTTGTAGATGAACTTGTACTCCACCATGTCGATGGCGTCGCCGAAGGTCTCAACTGCCTGATAGGCGGCGTTCATCATGTAGCCGCAGGCCGCGCACTGGGCGGAGTCGAGCGTGAACACCTCGACGAGGGGCTTGGTCAGATGCTCGTAATCGGGCAGCTCCACGCCGGAGGTGTCTATCGCCTCGGCCTGATAGTTCTTCACCATCTCGCGCACGGCGTCGGTCTCTATCGCGGCCTGCGCCACGCCTATGCCGTTTTCCACCGGCACATCGTAGGGCATGTCGCAGCCGGGCGCCAGTATGAAGTTGCGCTTTACCTTGACCGAATCCAGCAGGTCCACGGCGAACTTCATGTTGTCCTGCTGATTGCCCAGCAGCATTATGGAGGTGAGCGGGATGTTGCCGCCTATCGCCACGTTGTAGCGGTCGCATATCTCCTTGGCGGCCAGCAGGTTCACGTTCTCGTCCACGGAGATGGAGTCCGGGTTGGTCTGGCACATCGCCTCCACGTTGCGGGTAGCGTCGCCGCATACGAAGAAGGAGGAGAAGGCGCCCTTCCCGCGGATGTAGTCAAACAGCTCGGTATAGGGCTCGGTCATGTACTGCTTGAAGTGCATGGTCGATATCTGGGATATGAGCGGGTCGACTATCGCTATCACGTCCATGCCGGCCTCGATGTAGTAATCGGCCATGCGCTTGCAGACGCGGGTGCAGAAGGCGAACAGGCTGTTGACCTCGTCCTCGAAGTCGTACATATCGGTAAACAGGTTGTTGCCGCGCAGGTGGGAGGCCAGCGTGAACGGGCCGCATATGAGGCCGTACAGCGCGGTGGTATCGCCCACCTCGGCCTTCAGGCGGCGCATTACCTCCAGCACGAAGGGTATGCGGCCGGACTCGCGGGTGGGTATCTTGCAGTCGCAGGGAGTTTCGGGCGGCTCCTCGTCGCTGCCGTCCAGCGGGTGCTTTGATACGGAGGGCGGGCAGTCCTTGGCCCAGGTGAGCTCGCAGCCCAGGCACTCGGCCTCTATCTGCAGGTCGAATATGACCGGCTGGCCGTCCGGCTTGTACAGGCGGTTGACCTCGATAAGCGATTCCACGGCCTTGTCCACGTCCGTGAGCATCTCTATGGCGTCGTAACCCTTCAGCTTGCCGGCATGTACGCCCGCAAAGGGCACCCAGGGCGCGCGCTCAGTCTCCTCATGGCGCAGGGTGCGGAAAAGCAGTTCCTTCATCTCGTATTCCTCCATGACATCATCGTCATCGTTTCTCGCTCCGCATGAGCGGAGCATACGGCTTCAGTATAGCATAACCCGGCGCGGCCGCTATTGTACAATATTTTGGGTTTTTGCATTCTTTCGACGAATTGCGCGCGCGTGCAAGGCCCGCGATAATATAACAATTTTTGTCGGCGGAGCCGTTGACTTGCCTTCACGCATGGAATAAAATGAAACCGTATCGGTCAAAAGCGCGCCGCGCTCACCGGCGCGCATCACATTCAGGCGCATCGGAGGAAGGGACATACGATGAAGGTTGTGCTGCAAAATCTGACAAAGAGATTCCCGGGCCGACGCGGCTCCCAGGGCGAGGTCACGGCGGTAAACGACTTCAGCTTCGAGATACCGGACGGCAAGCTGATAGGGCTGCTGGGGCCCTCCGGCTGCGGCAAGAGCACCACGCTCAACCTGCTGTGCGGGCTGGAAAAGCCCACCAGCGGCCGCATATTCTTCGGCGACGACGACGTGACCAATCTGCCCGCCGAAAAGCG
>JBJEUC010000572.1:0-1773 GCA_051883635.1 Candidatus Fimadaptatus sp. | reverse complement strand
AGCTCACCGCCATCTCGCCCGCCAGATAGGGATCCTCGCTGTAATACTCGAGGTTGCGGCCCCACAGCGGGGAGCGCTTTATGTTGACCGCCGGGCCCAGCACTATGCCGACCTCGCCCGCCTGCGCCTCGCGCGCTATCGCCCGCGCCACGTCGGCTATGAGCGACGTATCCCAGCTCGAGCACAGGCCCGCGCCCGAGGGGAAGCACGTAGCAGGGACGGACTCGTTTATGCCCAGGTGGTCGGCCCCGGCAGCCTGCTTGCGCAGGCCGTGCGGGCCGTCCGTCATCATCACGGAGGGCACATCCGCCTGCGGCACCGCGCACGAATGCCAGAAGTCCAGTCCCGAGCACAGGGCCGCCTTCTCTTCAAGCGTCATCTTCTCTATCGCATGCTCAAACATATCGCTTACCTCCCCTTTGCCGCGCCCTGCTCAGCCCCTGTCAAGCGGCTTGCGGTAGCGGAATATGGCCGCCTTCTTGCCGTTTACCAGTATGTCGAGCCTGCCGGCCGGCCTCAGCCCTGCCGCGTGCGCCGCGCGCGCCGTCTCCTGCTTGGCCGCCGACAGCATGACCAGCGTGCCGCCGGGCTTCATGACGCGCTTTAGCTCGCGCATGACCTCGCCGTAAAAGCCCTCGATATCGGGGTAGCGCTCCGCGTCGTATATGCCCCACGGCGGGTCGGTTATCACGCGGTCGACCGAGGCGTCCTCCAGCTGCGCCATATCGCGCGCGTCCCACTGGTAGACGGAGGCCTTGCCCTCGTCTATCAGCGGCTGAAAGCGGCGGCGCAGCCCGCGCACGCAGCCCGCGTCGCTGTCGCCCATGAGCACGGCCCTGTACCGGCGCGAGTGCAGCAGCTGGCCCGGCAGCGAGCCGTGCCCCGCGAAGGGGTCCAGCAGCGTCTCGCCGGCGGCGCAGCCCGCGTACAGGCAGATGCTCTGGGCCAGCTCGGGGCGCAGCGCGCCCTGCGGCAGCGCCTTTTCAGTATGCTCCCGCCGCTGCATCAGCATACAGTAAAGGCCGATGTTCTCCGAGCGGATTATGTACCAGAACTCCCAGTCCGGGTTCTCGCGGTCGACGCGCAGCCGCGCGCGCCGCCGGACCAGCTCCTCCGCCTTCTCATGCACGGGCGCGTCCACGCGCTCCAGGCGGCCGTTCTTCTGAAAGCGCACGCGGAACGACTGGCCGCTGCGCACAAAGCGCGTGAACGACGGGTCGGCCTTGGCGGCCGCCTGCTGCACCATTGACTTGAACGTGGGGCTGTTTTGCCGGTGCAGCACCAGGTAGGTATTGGCGAATATGTTCACGCGGTCCATGAGCTCGGCCTTGCCGTCAAAGCGGTAGACAATCAGCCCGTTGTAGACGTCGTATATCTGGCATCCGCGCAGCAGCCTGGGCAGGCAATCCTTGATGAGCGGCTCCAGCCCGCTGGTGAAAGTCGATGCGTATATCGGCATAAATCCTCCCTGAACGCCGGACATTGCGTCCGGTCGCATTTACAAAAGCACAATGTGTTTGAACACCAGCGCGCCGTTCTCGTTGGCATGCTCCTGTTCGACCAGATAGGGGCGCGTTATCCTCAGCTGGGGCAGGGTCACGCTTATCAGTATCTGCGCGTCGGGCAGCTCCGCGTCGGGCAGGAGGTACTGGGCCTTCATCCAGCCGCTCTTGCCGTCCGCGTCCACCGTGACGCGCGCCCATTCGCCGTCGGCGCTGAGCTCCTCCACCGTGACGCGCGTGCCGCTGGCATAGGTGTCCACTATCTCCGACT
>JBJEUC010000571.1:0-1773 GCA_051883635.1 Candidatus Fimadaptatus sp. | reverse complement strand
CATGTCGCCGCTGCACGAGGGCTCGGCCTGAGATACCAGCTCCGCGCCGGCCTCCACAAACAGCGACCAGTACTTCACCACTACCTTTTCGGTGAACTCCATTATGTGCTCCGCTGCCTCCTTGTCGCGCAGCGTCATCACCATGAAGTCCTCCGTGCCCAGCATCAGCCCGGCCAGCGTCATCGGGCCCCACTGGCTTATGCCTATCAGCTTCTCCTCGCCCACCCGCTCGTGCAGTATGCGCGTGGTCTCCAGCATGGCCGCAATGCCCGGGTCGTTTTCCAGCCGGTCCACGTCCAGCTTATCCACGTCCTCGGCGCAGGTTATCAGCGGCTCGTCTATGCTGGCCGAAACGCCCACCTTATTGAAGGTGGTCTTGGCGCCCAGCGCGCGCAGCGCAAGGTTATTGCAGCCCGCCGCCGTCCACAGCAGGTCGGACGCCACCCACTGGTTGGCCCTTATCGCGTTTTCGGCCGCCTTTTCGGGGCCTATATCGAACGAATCCTGCAGCGAGAGGCCTATCTGCTTATTGGCCCACACGCCGCCGGAGAGGATTATTACTGCCTGTCTGGGCGTCCTTTTCAAGTGTATCGCGTCCAGCAGCAGCTGCTTGTCAGTCATACCGCTACATCTCCTTGCCCTTGTTTAATCCCATTATACTTGTATGTTGGTTTATTTGCTTGCATTATTCCGGCCTTTTCGGATATTTTCTTGCGCTCATCGTACCCGGCAGCATTTTTTTACACTCGGGGCGCGCATATTGCCCGCGCATTTCCGTTGCGCCGCCCCCGCGTTTTTGTTATAATAACGTCATACTCACGCGCGAGGTGATACCATGGCCGAAAACACTCATGAAGGACACCGCCAGCGGCTGCGCACGCGGCTGCGCGAAAGCTCGCTGAGCGCCTTTGCGCCGCACGAAGCGCTGGAGCTGCTGCTCTCCTACTGCATACCCAAGCGCGACGTGAACCCGCTCGCGCATCAGCTGATAGAGCGCTTCGGCTCCTTTGCGCAGGTGCTGGACGCCTCGCCCGAGGAGCTGGAAAAGGTGCCCGGCATAGGCGAATACAGCGCCACCTTCCTAAGTCTGGTGGCGCAGACGGTCGGCTACTATCAGCGCGACAAGTTCCGCAAGCGCCAGCGGCTCATGACCGCGCCCGAGCTGGGCCGCTACTGCCTGACGCTGTTCGTGAACGACATAAGCGAAAAGCTCTACCTCGTTTCGCTCAACATACACGGCGAGCTGCTGGGCAGCTCGCTGATATGCACCGGCTCGCTGGACGAGCTGACCATATACACGCGCGACGTGGTCAACGCCGCGCTGCGCTCCAACGCCTACGCCGTGGCGCTCACGCACAACCACCCCGGCGGTTCGCTGCGGCCCAGCGAGGCCGACGTGGCCACCACGTACAGCATACGCGACGCGCTGGGCGCCATCGACGTGGCGCTGCTGGACCACATCATCGTGGGCAACGGCCGCTATTCCAGCATGACCGCGCTGGGCTACTTTGACGAGTACGAGGCGCGCATCGCCAACCCGCTCATGACCAGCTACCTCAGCTACCTCGACCAGGAGGACGACGCGCCGGTCGCACCGGTCGCACCGGCCGCACCGGCCGCGCCAGTCGCGCCGCGCCGCATCGCCGACAGCCGCGCCGCCGAAAGCGGCGGCAACGCGCGCAGGCGCAGGTCGCGCTGAGCGGGGCGCTGGCCCTCACGTGGAATGGAGCGCCCGCCGCGCCGACAGCCCTGCGACCAGCCTGCCCGCGCCCT
>JBJEUC010000570.1:0-1773 GCA_051883635.1 Candidatus Fimadaptatus sp. | reverse complement strand
AGCGCCCACGCCAGCAGCCTGATACCCATCAGGTACTACAAGGTGACGTCGGGCCCGTTCAAGATATACTCGGCGCTCAAGACCAACTGCGTGGCCATGGCCGAGATACTGGTGGGGCAGACGGGGCTGCGCGTGCTGCCCTCCACCGGCATAATCACGCCCGGCTCCTACTACGCCTTCCTCGAGCGCCAGCTCAAGGACCCGGACAGCCCCGTTATCCGCAAGACCATTTACAAGATAAACGGCCGCCAGCCCGGAGCCGACATGAGTCTGTGACAGCTTGGCTGCTCAGCAAGGAGGTAATCGACATGGCAAATCCCCTGAAGCGTATAGGCGAGAGTATGCGCGGCGGCATACTGAGCGCCTCCAACCTCACGACGGCCGTGATATACGCGGCGTTTGGCCTGGCGCTGCTCATCGCGCCCAACACGTCGGGGCGGATATTCGGCTTTGCGCTGGCCGTGCTGCTGCTGCTCACGGGCGCGTATTACCTGGTGAGCTACCTGCGCAGCGAGCGCCTTGCGGCGTTCATGCGCCAGGACTTCACGCTGGGGCTCACACTGCTGGCCGGCGGCGTGCTGCTGCTGATAGTGCCCGAGATACCGGGCGGCGTGCTGCCCTACGTGTGGGGCGGCGCGCTGATAGTGGGCGGCTTTGCCAAGGTGCAGACCGCGCTGGACATGAAGCGCTTCAGCGCGGCGGGCTGGTGGCACTGCCTGATAGGCGCGGCGATAGCGCTGGCGCTGTGCGTGACGGCGCTGTGCGACCCCTTTGCCACGGAGATGGTGCTGCTGCGCTTCCTGGGCGGCGGGCTGCTGGCGGAGGGGCTGATGGACGGCTACTGCTGGTACATGGTGCGCAGGCTGCGCAAGGCGCTGAAGTGAGGCCGCAGACCGGGCGGCGGGCGATGGGGCCCGCCGCTTGTGCGTTGGCGGGCAATGAGGAACCGGAGCGCCGGTATCGGGTAAGAAAGAGGGTGAGTGCGACGGACATATTGCAGATAGACCAGCGAGACCGCGGCGAAATAGATGCGTTCATAGTGCGCCAGTGGTTTACAATGCAGATGGTCGTTCATGGCGAGTGCATTGACCTGGGCGCTGCCGAGGGCTGGTATGCCCGCGGGGAGTGCGGGATAATCGGCCTGATACTGTACCGCGTCACCGGCGCGGAGATGGAGATACTCTCGCTGGACAGCCTTCGGGAGAACCGGGGCATAGGCACGGCGCTTATGGACAGGGCGATCGACCTGGCAAAGCGCCGCCGCCTTGAGCGGGTGATGCTGATAACGACGAACGACAACCTCCGGGCGCTGCGGTTCTACCAGAAGCGCGGCTTCGATATGGTCAGGCTCCGGCGCAACGCCCTGGAGCAGGCGCGCAGGCTGAAGCCGGAGATACCGCTGACGGGCCTGAACGGCATTCCGCTGCGGCATGAGATAGAGCTTGAGATGAGACTGTGAAGGGCCATGGCGAAGGGCTGGTTGGCAGACGGCCCAGCTTGTCAAAACGGGTTTGCGAAGAACGGCGGGGGATGACGCTCCGCCGCTGCCACCATCGCGCTCACATGCCGCGCGCCGCCGGGTGCGCCTGCGCCAAGCTGAAGTTGCTTACCCGCCAGCGCCTGCGACAGCCAAAAGCAGCCCCCGCATGCACATCGCGGAGGCTGCTCGTTTTGTAAAACGGGTTGCACAGACAGGCAGGGGAAAGTCACCGCCATTGCGGCTGCCGCGCGCGACCGATTCCGCCGCGCGCCGCCGGGTGCGCCCGCGCCTTC
>JBJEUC010000569.1:0-1774 GCA_051883635.1 Candidatus Fimadaptatus sp. | reverse complement strand
TGACGCAGCGGGGGCTGATTGCCTGCCCGCGAACCCATGCGACGCGCATGGTGGCTGCTTCCGCGCGGGTGCTGCGCGCGGAGTGACGCGGCGGAGGCTGCTTGCCTGTCCGTGAACCCATGCGATGCGCATGGTGACTGCTTCCGCGCGGGTGCTGCGCGCAGAGTGATACATCGCGTCGAAACCATTTCCCCAAAGACGCTGCGCAGAGCGCGGCTTCTCAGACCATCACACCCCCGGGAGAGCGCGAGAGGGCCAAGGCCCCCTCGCGCTTAAATCGTTTCCGGCGGCGTGTGCGCCGGAAACGCGGCAATTTCTTCGAAGGGGAGCCTGCCCCAGGAGAAGAAATTGCATCCTTGCAGTTTCCGCGCCCGGAAACACGAAGTGTTTCAGCGGAAACTGGCAGGGGTAGCAGTGGCGGGGGAGCTTGCTCCACCGTCCACCAGCACCCCTTTTTGAGTGCGCGCCGGCATCCGTTGCACACTATGAAAATTTTTTATCGGCAGAATACGCGCTTTTTCTCTTAATCTGCGGGTGTTAATATATAGGTGCAATTTGATGCTGCGACTCCAGTTAAGCCCAGGCGCCCCATCGGGCCGGCGGCAGTGGGGCGGGCGCACAGCCCGCTGTCCGTGCCCGCGACCGGATTTTTGCAGATTTCCGGGCGCGGAGCCTGCATTCGCGCTGACCCGGTACCGGAGCCCGCCCCGCGTGGAGAAACGCCGCTGAGCCCTGCGGGAGCGCCCTGGCACTGCGATGCCGTGCATCCAACAATTAGCGGGAGGAAACGGAAATGGCTTTTTTGACTGAAGAAGACCGCAAATACCGCACACCGGAGGACATCTGCGCGCACCTGGGCGACGACTACGCCCGCTTCGAGGGCGCGATAGTGCCGCCCATATTCCAGGATTCGCTGTTTGTGCGGCCTACCGAGGTGAACGGCGTGACGCAGTCCACCAACGTGTACACTCGCGTGAGCAACCCCACCACCGACATCGCCGAGCGCAAGATAGCGGCGCTGGAGGGCGGCGACGGCGCGCTGTGCTTCTCCTCGGGCATGGGCGCGATAAGCAGCGCGATAATGCACTGCGTGACCGCCAACTGCCACGTCATTCTGCTGGACAGCGCCTATGGCTGCACGCTGAATTTTATCAAAAATTATCTGCACGAAAAGTTCAATGTGGAGTACACCCTGGTGCACGGCGATTCCATAGACGAGCTGAAGGCGGCCGTGCGCCCCAACACCAAACTCATATACCTGGAGAGCCCGTCCAGCCTGGTATTCCGCATGCAGGATCTGGACGCCGTGGCGGAGATAGCCCATGAGCACGGCATAAAGACCGTGATAGACAACACCTACGCCACGCCCCTGCATCAGCAGCCCCTCAAGCACGGCATAGACATAGTCTGCCACACCGCCTCCAAGTACATGGGCGGCCACAGCGACATAGTCGCCGGCGTGCTGGTGGCCAATCGCGAGATAATCCAGAGCATACAGGACAACGAGCGCGGCCTGCTGGGCAGCAACATGGACCCGCATCAGGCCTGGCTGCTGATACGCGGCCTGCGCACCCTGCCCGTGCGCCTCAAGCGCCACGGCGAAAACGGCGCCAAGGTGGCCGAGTTCCTGGAGAACAACCCCAAGATACTCAAGGTGTTCTATCCCGGCTCCGCGACCTACGACCAGCCCGAGCTGTTCAACAAGTACCTGACCGGCCGCAACGGCCTGATGAGCTTCGTGCCCAAGGGCACTCCCGAGCAGGTGAAGGCCTTC
>JBJEUC010000568.1:0-1782 GCA_051883635.1 Candidatus Fimadaptatus sp. | reverse complement strand
TCACGCCTATCGCTATCGAGGAAGGTCTGCGCTTCGCTATCCGCGAGGGCGGCCGCACCGTTGGCTCCGGCGTTGTTACCAAGGTCATCGAATAATAAAGGTGGAAAGTGCGCCCCTGCCGCAACGGCGGGGGCGTTTTTTTGAGCAAACGCGGAAGGGGTGGCAGTCATGAGCAGCATAAACGAAGCCTCATGGGTCAGGGACCAGTACGCAAGCGCTTCCAACCTGCAGACCCGCATCTCCATTCACGAAAAGTACTCCACAAATCCGCAGGGCTTTGCCGACTGGCTGCTTTGCCAGTATCCGCTGCGCCCGGGCGACCGGATACTCGACGTGGGCTGCGGCACCGGCAGCATGTGGCGGGAGCGCTGTCTGCCCGAGGGCTGCAGCCTGACGCTTGCCGATATCTCGCCGGCCATGGTGGACAGGGCGCGCGCAGCTGTCCGGCGCGCCCGGCGTATCCTTCGCCTGCGCCGACATACAGGCGCTCCCGTATCCGGACGGATGCTTTGATGTCGTGGTCGCCAACATGATGCTCTACCATGTGCCCGACATAGCGCGCGCCCTGGCCGAGGTGCGTCGCGTGCTGCGCCCGGGCGGCTGCTTCTGCTGCTCCACGTTTGGAGAGAACGGCATCGCGCGCTTCGTCGACGAGGTCATGGCGGGCATAGGCTCACGTATGGCGCAGGCCAACACCTTCACGTTGCAGAACGGCGAGACCTGGCTCAGGACATGCTTTGCCGAGGTCGCCCAACGCGACTATGCCGATGAGCTGCGCGTGACCGACGCGCGCGACCTGCTTGACTATATCCGCTCCATGCAGGGCATTTCGATGACGCGGACCGCCTCGGACGACGAGCTGCTGAGCCGCCTGGCCGCCCGCAGCAGCGGGGGCGTTATCCGCGTGCCAAAGGAGTACGGCTGCTTTATCGCCCGCACGTGAGCGTTTGTTGAATTATCGCGAACTGCTTGACAGCGCAAAGTGCGTGTGCTATAGTAAATAAGCATGTTTATGTGTGGGTAAGCGCCCATCCCACGAAACTAGGAGGTGTAGTAAACATGGCTGCCGGACAGAGGGTGAAGATAACCCTGGCTTGCTCTGAGTGCAAGCAGCGCAACTACAATACCATGAAGAACAAGAAGAACGATCCCGACCGACTGGAAATGACGAAGTACTGCCGCTTCTGCAAGAAGCACACCGCTCACAAGGAGACCCGCTGATTGCGAAGGGGCGTCTGTCCTGAGTCGCGCCGGATGAGCCGGGCACTGCCCGCGCGGGCCGGTGTGGCTTAACAATCTGAAAGAAGTGAATGACATGGCTAAGCAGAAACAGGAAGTCAATCAGAAGACGGGCTTCGTGGGTTTCTTCTGCAAGATCGGACGCTTTTTCAAGAACCTGGGGCTGCGTATAGGCCGCGCGTTCAAGGACATGTACTCCGAGCTTAAGAAGGTGACCTGGCCGACCAAGCAGGAGCTTATCAACTACACGCTGGTTACGCTGGCTTTCATGGCTGTGTTTGTCGTCGTAATAGGCGTGCAGGATTCGATATCCGCCGCGCTGGTCAGATGGCTTACCAATAGTTGATCCTGATTCGCAGGCCCTATGCCGGAGCATCAGTAAGGAAGGATAGCCTATGAGTGAAAGAGCCGATAATGCCCACGTAACCGAAGAGCCGCAGTGGTATGTGGTACACACCTACTCCGGCTACGAAAACAAGGTTATGGACGACCTCGGGAAAACCGTTGAAAACAACGGGCTGCAGCATCTTATCCACGAGATCA
>JBJEUC010000567.1:0-1784 GCA_051883635.1 Candidatus Fimadaptatus sp. | reverse complement strand
GCTGCTGGCGCTGGCACTGGTCTGCTGGATTGCAGCCGGGAAGCCCGTCGCCCGGGTCAACTGGAGGGCTGTGGGCAAGATCGCATACGGCGTGGTCAGCGCGCTGGTGCTGGGCACCGGCATGTGCATGGTCATGGCGTTTGAGGGCCTGATGGTTCCCGGCATCATCGTGGGCATCGTGGGCATCATACTGCTGCTGGGCCTGATACCGGTGGTCAAGGGGCTGAAGTGACCCGGCGCAGAAGGCGCTGAGCCGAAGCCGGACGGGCGGAACTGAGCGCATCGCGCTCTCAATCGAATAGAACGCTGCAAAGCCTGCCGCTCCTTATGGAGGACAGGTCTTTGTCGGGCAGGCGGGATTTCCGCTGCCTCTCGGGCCGCGCGCTGAGGCTGCCCATGCGCTGAGGCGGACCATGCTGCGCCCGAAGCCCCCCGGGACGGTGCCGCCCTCGGGCAGCCGTGCGGAGTCCCGCCGCGCGCGATAAGGCGCGGCCCGCGCGACCGCCCGTATCCTCGCGCCCCCGCGCTGCCAGGGCGGCGCAAGCGCATGTATCTGGAGGAACGACCAATGGAACGCCTGAAACGAATCGTCCGCCGGCTGGTATTCATGCCGGGATGGCGGGTGTGGCTCATCTCGCTGCCGGCCTTTGCACTGGTCATGCATGTGCTGGCGAGCGAGCCGGAGAACGCCCTGCTGGCCTACGTGAGCTATGTCGCGTCCGCGTATGCGCTCATCATCTGCTGCTGCAATGCGCCGAGGATGCTGCGCGCGGCGCGCAGCGGGTTCAGCGATAGCGCGCTCGTGCAAAGGGCGGTGGGCTCCCGGCGGGGCCAGCGCTTCCTGAACGACCCTATGTACCGGGCGGAGACCGCACTGTATGCAGGACTTGCGGTCAATCTGGCGTATGCTGTAATAAAGCTGGTCTCGGGGATAGTGTTCCACTCGCTCTGGTTCGGGGCGCTGGCGGGATACTATCTGCTGCTGTCCATGCTCCGCTTTGCGCTGCTGCACCACGCGCGGCGCAGCCCGGTGGGGGAGGACCTGATATCGGAATGGAGGCGCTACCGGCTCTGCGGCTGTATGCTGCTGATAATGAACCATGCGCTGACGGCGATCGTCATCCTCGTGGTGCGGCAAAACAGCGGCTTCGTCTATCCGGGCGTGCTGATATACATAATGGCGATATACGCCTTCTACGCGATGATAAACGCGGTGCGCAGCCTCATCCGGTTCCGGCACTGCGGGAGCCCCGTGCTCTCGGCGGCCAAGGCGGTCAGCCTCGTGGCCGCGCTGGTCTCCGTGCTGTCGCTGGAAACGGCCATGCTCACGCAGTTCGGCAAGGCGGGGGAGGAGCGCTTCCGGCAGGTAATGACGGGCGCTACCGGCGCTGTGGTATGCCTGGCGGTGCTGGCCATGGCGGCCTATATGATAGCATATTCGACAAAGCAGATACGGAGGGTGGAGGATTCACCATGATAAACATTCTCGTCGTGGACGACGATCCGAAGCTGAATCAGATCGTCTGCACCTACCTGAGCGACAGCGGCTTTCGCGCCAAGGGGTGCTTAAGCGCCAACGAAGCCTATGAGGAGATGTACAACCACCTGTACGAACTGATAATCTCGGACATAATGATGCCGGGCATCGACGGCTTCGAGTTCGCCCGGACGGTGCGCCAGGTCAACCGCCATGTCCCGATACTGTTCATGTCCGCAAAGGACGACCTGACCTCCAAGCAGAAGGGCTTTCAGCTGGGCATCGACGACTACATGGTCAAGCCCAT
>JBJEUC010000566.1:0-1790 GCA_051883635.1 Candidatus Fimadaptatus sp. | reverse complement strand
GAGGAGGTCTTGTCGGCCTCGTCCTTGACCAGGTAGTTGAGCAGCACCGGCCAAGAGAACACGTAAACGCCCATCGACGCCAGGTTGTTCTTGGGCCGCGCGGGCTTCTCCTCGAACTCCATTATCTTGCCGGTCTCGTCGGTATTCATTATGCCGAAGCGGCTGGCCTCGTCCCACGGCACCTCGAACACGGCGATGGTGGCGTCCGCGCCCGTCTTTATGTGGTGCTGCAGCATGGCGTTGTAGTCCATCTTGTAGATGTGGTCGCCCGAGAGCACCATCACGTATTCAGGGTCATACTGCTTTATGAAGCCTATGTTCTGATATATCGCGTTGGCGGTGCCGCTGTACCACTGGCCCTCCTTGCCCTTTACATAGGGCGGCAGCACGAACACGCCGCCGTTGGTGCGGTCAAGGTCCCACGGCTGCCCCGAGCCCAGGTACGCGTTCAGCTCCAGCGGTTGGTACTGGGTGAGCACGCCCACTACGTCTATTCCCGAGTTGGAGCAGTTTGACAGCGGAAAATCGATTATCCGGTATTTGCCCCCAAACGGCACGGCCGGTTTGGCCATATTCTTTGTCAGGATACCCAGCCTTGACCCCTGCCCGCCCGCAAGCAGCATGGCGATGCACGTCTTTCTCCTCATCACTATTCCCCCTGTAACTGCTCAAATGGATTGGGCCGCGCGCGACTCCACATCGCGTGCGGCGGTCAACCGGCGAACGCCGCATGGCGGCGTCCTCCGATTTAATCCTCATTCCTTAACCTTATTCTAACATCTTTCGACGATTTATTCCAGTCACCCAACCGGCCTGACGGCAATTTCGTGGCAGTTTGCGCATCACTTTCCGCCCACCGGGTCGTATGTGTCCCGCTCTTGTACATGTTGTCGGCAGCAAACGCTTTTCTAAGGCAAATATTACCACCAAACGCACTTGAATTGTCACCACCTGTGTGTATAATATATGTAGGGGCTTTGCGAGACGCACGCGCACGCGATCCGGCGCGCGACACCGCCCTCAGCGCAAGGCAAATACGGCCGCATAAAGCGAGCCTAAAAGCAAGGAGCGTGTTTCAAATGGAGATAGTAGTTTGCAAGGATTACAAGACTCTGGGCGAGAAGGCAGCCACGATGTTCGCCGCTCAGGTACTGGAAAAGCCCGACAGCGTGCTGGGCTTCGCGACCGGTTCCTCCCCGCTGTCCACCTATGCGCACATGGCCAAGCTGTGCGACGAGGGCGTGGTCGACTTCAGCCGCGCCAGCACCTACAACCTGGACGAGTACTTCGGCATGGGCCCCACCGAGGAGCAGAGCTACCGCAAGTTCATGAACGACAACCTGTTCACCAAGATAAACATAAAGATGGAGAACACCCACGTGCTCAACGGCCTGACCGACGACCCCGACCGCGAGTGCGCCGAGTATGAAAAGGCCATAGACGCCGCGGGCGGCATCGACATGCAGCTGCTGGGCATCGGCCACGACGGCCACATCGGCTTCAACGAGCCCTGCGCCGAGTTCCCGAACAACACCCACCTGGTAACGCTGATACCCATGACCCTGGAAGCCAACGCCCGCTTCTTCAACAGCGTGGACGAGGTGCCCAAGCAGGCGCTGTCCATGGGCATAGGCACCATCATGCGCGCCCGCAAGATAGTCATGGTCGTAAACGGCGCCGACAAGGCCGAGACCGTGCGCAAGATGGTCTACGGCCCGGTAACGCCCGAGCTGCCGGCCTCCATACTGCAGTTCCATCCCAACGTGACCGTGTTCCTGGACGAGCCGGCC
>JBJEUC010000565.1:0-1792 GCA_051883635.1 Candidatus Fimadaptatus sp. | reverse complement strand
TCCCCCGCTCAGTAATAAACAGCTTAGCCCTTTATTGCGCCCAGGGTGAGGCCCTTTACGAAGTACTTCTGGAAGAACGGGTAGAACAGCAGCACCGGCGTCATGGTGATGACGGTCAGCGCCATCTTGGCGGACTCGTTGGGGAGCGAGGCCAATATCAGTCCGCCCTCCTCGGACATCGCTATCTCCGGATTGGCACGCAGGTACAGTATGTCGTTCATGACCCGCTGCAGCATGTACTGTATGGTCCACAGGTTCTCGTTGTCGATGTACATCAGCACGTTGAACCAGGACGAGAAGTACGCTATCGCGGTGAACAGGCCGATGGTGGCCAGCGCGGGCTTGGATATCGGCAGCACTATCTGCGCGTATATCCTGAACTCGCCGGCGCCGTCTATCTTGGCGGCCTCTATCAGCGACTCCGTGCCGCTGGAGGAGAAGAACGTCCTCAGCACTATTATGTTGTACGCGCCCACCATGCCGGGCAGCAGCAGCACCCAGAAGGTATCGCGCAGGCGGAATATCGTGGTGTTGACTATGTAGCTGGCCACCATGCCGCCGTTGAACAGCATAGTAAAGTAGGCAAAGAACGACAGCACCTTGCGCAGCTTGAAGTCGGCGCGGGAACAGGCGTAGCCGAACATCGTCATGAACCACAGTCCGAACACGGTGCCCAGCACGGTCAGCAGCAGCGTATTGCGGTAGCTGTTCAGTATCTTGGTACCGCTGGTGCCGAACAGCATCTTGTACGCCTCCAGGCTGAAGGCTTCAGGGATGAGACTCACGCCGTTTTTCGTGATGACCGCCTCGTCCGTGACCGAGGTCATGTAGACAAGCAGTATCGGCAGCACGCACGAGAGGCAGAATATCGCCAGGATAACGCATATGACCACATTTGCACGGGCGCTCACCTCGAGCGGGCCGCGCTTATGCTTTTTTCTCACTTTTGCATCCGTCATGAACTCACGTCCTTTCCACACTGCCTGCCATCAGAACATGGACAGATCCTTGTCCACCCAGCGCACTATCTGGTTGGTAGCCACAACGAGTATGAAGCCGGCCAGCGACTGGAACAGCGCCACGGCCGAGGACATGGCCACGTTGTTGGAGTTCTTCAGCGTATTGTACACGTACACGTCTATCGTGTTGGTGGCCTTCATCAGCGGGCCGGAGTTCTGCGGCACCTGATAGAACAGGTCGAACGAGGCGTGGAACATGGAGCCCACAGCCATTATCGCCAGTATTATTATCATGGGCTTGAGGAACGGCACGGTTATGTGCATTATCTGCTGGAACCTGTTGGCTCCGTCGATAACGGCCGCCTCGTAGTATTCGTCGGATATGCCGGTTATCGTGCCCAGATAGATTATCGAATCATAGCCTATCGTCTTCCATGTGCGCACGATTATCAGTATCGCGTACCAGTAATTCGGCTCGCTGTAGAACGCTATCGGCTCCAGCCCGCGCGAGCGGTACCAGTGGCCCATTATGCCGGTATCCGCGCCCAGTATCGCAAGCACTATTACCGAGACCACGACGTAGGAGAGGAAGTGCGGCATTATCATCGTCGTCTGATATACGCGCGCCAGCTTTTTGTTGTGCACCTCGCTGGTGATTATGGCCAGTATCGGAGGCAGCGTGCGGCCGATTATCAGGAATATTATGTTATAGAACAGGGTGTTCTTGAGCACGGCCCAGAAGGTATCGTTTTTGAACATGAACTCGAAGTTCTTGAAGCCTACCCACGGACTGCCGAATATGCCATACTTGGGCTTGAAATTCTTGAAGGCCA
>JBJEUC010000564.1:0-7306 GCA_051883635.1 Candidatus Fimadaptatus sp. | reverse complement strand
AAGGCCATGCTGGCGCTGCGCGAGCCCTCGCTGGGCCCGGTGTTCGGCGTGAAGGGCGGCGCGGCCGGCGGCGGCTACGCCCAGGTAGTGCCCATGGAGGACATAAACCTGCACTTCACCGGCGATCTGCACGCGATAACCGCGGCCAACAACCTGCTGGCCGCCATGATAGACAACCACATCTTCCAGGGCAACGCGCTGGGCATAGACCCCCGCCGCGTGGTATGGCGGCGCTGCATGGACATGAACGACCGTCAGCTGCGCAACGTGCTGGACGGCATGGGCGGCCGCACCAACGGCATGCCCCGCGAGGACGGCTTCGACATAACCGCCGCCAGCGAGATAATGGCCACGCTCTGCCTGGCGCGCGACATATCCGACCTCAAGCTGCGCCTGGGCCGCCTGCTGATAGGCTGGACCTTCGACAAGCGCCCCGTATATGCGCGCGACATCAACGCGCAGGGCGCCATGACCGCGCTGCTCAAGGACGCGCTCATGCCCAACCTGGTGCAGACGCTCGCGCACACCCCGGCGCTGATACACGGCGGCCCCTTCGCCAACATCGCCCACGGCTGCAACTCCTTCATCGCCACCAACACGGCGCTGCGTCTGAGCGATTACACCGTGACCGAGGCGGGCTTCGGCGCCGACCTGGGCGCGGAGAAGTTCATCGACATCAAGTGCCGCCTGACCGGCCTGCGCCCCGACTGCGTGGTGATAGTGGCCACCGTGCGCGCGCTCAAGAGCCACGGCGGCGTAAAGAAGCCCGACCTCAACACCGAGAATCTGGACGCGCTGCGCGCGGGCCTGCCCAACCTGATGAAGCACATAGACAACGTCACCCGCGTATGGGGGCTCAACGCCGTAGTGGCGATAAACCGCTTCGTGAGCGACACCGAGGCCGAGATAGAGCTGGTGCGCTCCGAGTGCGAGGCTCACGGCGCGCGCGCGATACCCTGCGACGTATGGGGCAAGGGCGGCGACGGCGCGATAGAATTGGCGCAGCACGTAAAGGACATGTGCGACGATCCGCGCCCGCTCACCTTCACCTACCCCGACGAGCTGCCGCTGGACAAGAAGATAACCGCCGTGGCCAAGAAGATATACGGCGCGGGCGAGGTCAAGTTCGCCGCGGGCGTGCGCACCAAGCTCAAGCAGTTTGCCGAGATGGGCTACGCCAACGCGCCGGTATGCATAGCCAAGACGCAGTACTCCCTCTCCGACGACATGACCAGGCTGGGCGCGCCCGAGGGCTTCACGCTCAACGTGCGCGACGTGCGCCTGAGCGCGGGCGCGGGCTTCGTGGTCGCGTTCACGGGCGAGATAATCGCCATGCCCGGCCTGCCCAAGGTGCCGGCGGCCGAGAACATTGACGTATCCGACGACGGTGTGATAACCGGTCTGTTCTGATAACGCGCATAGACCAAAGCATAATGCGGGGCAACGCCGGAGCTAACGGCGGGGCCCCGCTTTTTGCATAATAAAGGAGGAAGGCATATGGAAATAAGCGGAGTATTTTACGGCGACGCGCATCAGATCTACGAGCTCAACTACGTGCCCGACATCGTGTTTGCCCAGCGGCCGAGCGGGGCGCTTACGCTGCAGCTGAACTGTCGTCGCCCGGCCCGCGCGCAAGCGCAGTTCCACTGCCTTGACAGCGCACAGTTCACATGATATAATATGCAAGAATCGTATCCACCCGTAGCTGAATAGTCAGGGACGGGAAAAACAGCGTATGGCTATGCGCCCACGCTTGTTTTTCCCGTCCCTTTCTTATATAAAGGAGGTCATTGATTTGAGCGAAGTACAATGGGCGCCCCGCGTCCCCATGGATTGGATAAGGAGGCTGTACGCAAGCGATGCGCGCGGTCTGCGCGACAGCGACCTGCTGCGCGAGGTGGGCTGGGCGCTATACGCCCGCGCGCAGAGCGTGTTGGATGCCAACCGCGCGCACGACAGGCACATAGCCCGCTGTCCCCGGTGCGGCAGCGACGCGCACCTGACCAGCGAGCCCCACACCCCCAGCTCGGCGTTCGTATGCGCCTGCGGATGGCGCATGGACTGGGACGACTACCACGCAACATACAGGCGCAAGCAGCTGACCGGCAGCTCCATCGTGCCCTTCGTAGACGAGTTCATGCGCGCCTTCCGCGCCGCGCGCGATGACGAGGACGCTCAGATGCGCGCCATCGATACTCTGCTTCATCGCTTCCACTGGGAGCTCGAGGGGCTCTCCGCCCGGCCTGTTGCCGTCAACTTCATAGAGGGCCGTCTGCCCGAGGTGTTTCACCTGATGTGCGAGCTGGCGCACGCCGATACCCCGGCCTGGCAGCAGGAGCGCAGTCGCTGGGAGCACAACGTGGCGCTGTTCCGCAACATATGGAAGGAGCTGTAAGTGCACATCCATCGATGCCTGTGCGGTTCTTGCATGTTCGCCCTGCATATCAGCACAGCCGCGCCGATGCGCCCCTGCGCCGCTTCGACTGCAATGCCGTAAGCCCGCAGCATGACCTATGCTCATGCAGGGCGCTCTGCCCGCATACCAAACGAGGGACGGCGCGGCCATGGCCGCTCCGTCCCTCACACTCTCCGTCACACTTCGCCCGCTCAGTACACGCCCTTGGCGTCGCGCGGCAGTGCGCGCACGTGCTCAAGGTAGCCCCACGCGCTCGCCGCCTCCTCCGCGTCATACTCATAGCCCGCCTCCGCCGCCACAATGCGCGTCTGCGCGTCCATCAGCGCGCACATGCGCATCACGGCGTCCCAGACGGCCTGCACCTGCGCGGGCGCGTAGGTGGCGAGGTACTCCTGCCATATGCCCGGCTCCAGGTAGCGCTCTATGTACTTGCAGGATTTGCCCACGCTGACCGTGAAGCCCGTCGTCTGGCCGGCACGCCACTCCAGCACGCGCCTGAGCATGGGGCGCACGTGCATGTCCAGCATCTCCAGCGCATAGCTCATCTCCCCGCGCCAAAGCCCCTTGGCCACGTTGTTCAGGCACCACCAGAACTCGTTGCAGGTGGCCGCCAGCTGCTCCTGCGTAAAGGGCTTTACCCAGTGCGCCCTGTCGCTGGGCGCGCCCACGCCACCAAGCACCCCGTCCTTGTCCAGCAGCACCCGCACCATTGGGTCCGCGGCTATGTCGCTGAGCGCGGCCGGGGCCGTGCATACGTGCAGATCCAGCCGGTTGCCGTCGGCAAACTGCATCAGCCACCCGTAGCAGTTCTCCACGTCCGACTCGTAATACGGCCCGTCCTCGGGGTACTGCATGTAGAGCCGCTCGCCGAAGCGGTCTATCCAGCGCGCATCCTGCCTGAAGGGCAGGGTGCTGTCTACCACGTACACCACATCGTAGTCCTGGAATATGTCCCGCGGCGCGTGCGGGTTCACGCGTGAGCCGCCCATGTACGCCGCGCGTATGCGATCGTCGGCGCGCGCGGTGTCCAGTATCAGCTCCATCATCTCGGCTTCCGTGCGCATAGCGACATCCCTCCTCACGCGCTCAGCCGCCTATGAAGCGCGAGAGGAACTCGCGCGTGCGCTCGTCGCGGGGATTGCCGAACACCTGCTGCGGCGTGCCCTCCTCGCGGATGACGCCGTCGCACATGTAGACCACGCGGTTGCTCACGTCGCGCGCAAACGACATCTCGTGCGTGACCACCAGCATGGTCATGCCCTCCTGCGCCAGCTCGCGCATTACCGCCAGCACCTCGCCCACCATCTCGGGGTCGAGCGCGCTGGTGGGCTCGTCGAACAGCAGCACCTCGGGCTCCATGGCCAGGGCGCGGGCGATGGCCACGCGCTGCTTCTGGCCGCCCGATATCTGGCGCGGGCGGGCGTTGATGTAGGGCGCCATGCCCACCTTCTCCAGATACTTCATGGCGCTGGCGCGGGCCTCGTCCTTGCGCCGGCCCATCACCTTTACCTGACCTATCATGCAGTTGTCCAGCACGGTCATGTTGTCAAACAGGTTGAACGACTGGAACACCATGCCCACCTTGGCGCGGTAGCGGGCGGCGTTCACGCCCCGGCCCACCATGTTCTTATCATGGAAGTATATCGCGCCCGCCGTGGGCGTCTCCAGCAGGTTGATGCAGCGCAGCAGCGTAGACTTGCCCGAGCCGGACGCGCCTATTATCGAGGTCACGTCGCCGGGATTGACGACAAAGTCTATATCGCGCAGCACCACGTTGGCCCCGAACGACTTGGACAGGTGCTCCACTCTCAGCAGATCGCTCATGCTCACACCTCCCTTGAGCGCTGTTCGCTCAGCATATCGCCTTCGCGGCTGCGCTCGTCAAAGTTGGAACCCTTGCCGGGGTGGTTGAGCATACCGGCTGTGGGCGCCAGCTGGTCGCCGGTCGCCAGGGTATAGCTCGACTTGCCGGCCAGCCGCTTTTCCAGCTTACGCAGCAGCACGGACGCTATCAGCGTCATGCACAGATAGCCCGCCATCTCCACCGTGGCCGAGGGGAAGTACAGATACGTCGCGCCCACCACCGCGCGGTGCGCGGCGAAGAACTCGTTGAAGCCGATTATGAACATCACCGAGGTGTCCTTGACGTTTATGATGTAGTTATTGCCCACCTGCGGCAGTATGTTGCGCAGCGCCTGCGGCAGTATCACGTACAGCATGGTCTGCACATGGGTCATGCCTATCGCCTTGGCGCCCTCGGTCTGGCCCGGGTCTATCGAGAGTATGCCGCCGCGCACGGTCTCGGCCATGTACGCGCCGGTGTTTATCGAAACGACCAGCAGCGCGGCCGTCCATACGCTTCCAAACTGCACCGCGCTGTTTGTAAAGTAGGGCAGGCCATAGTATATGAACACCGCCTGCAACACCATGGGCGTGCCGCGGAACACCTCCACGTATGCGCGCACCAGGCCCCTTATCAGCGCCAGCACCGCGCGCTTTACCACCCCGTCGTTCCTGCTGTGCGGAATGGTCTGCAGCACGCCGCACACAAAGCCTATCAGGCAGCCTATCAGCGTCGCGGCAAAGGCCAGCACGAGCGTCCGCCCCATGCCGCTGAAGTACGAGCTGGCATACTTTGACCACAGCTTGGCTATATCGCTGCCCAGCTTGACCATCACGTCCAATGCACTACACTCCTTTGTATTCAAGGTCGCAGCCCTGCGCCCGGTAGCTTACCTGGCTCCTAACGCAGCGGCGCATGGCCTGAGCCATGCGCCGCCTGCATTCCGGAGATATCAGCCCACGGGCTGTATCTCTATCGCCTGAGCCATCAGCGCGTTGAAGTCATCGGCGGTCATCTCAGACAGCACGCTGTTTATCGCCTCGACCAGCGCGGTGTTGCCCTTCCTGACCGATATGCCGATGTTGACGTTCTCGGCGCGCTCCTCGTCGGTGAACTGGAAGTCGCCGTCGGTGCCCGAGAAGTCGAGTATCTTCATGTCGGGATAGGCCACCACGGCGCCCTGCGCGGTGGGCATGTCGGTGCAGATGAAGTCGACCATGCCGGTCTCCAGCGCCATCAGCATCGCGGGCGCGGTCTCGGCGGCGGTCTGCACCTGCGCACCCTCTATCTGGGGCAGGCACTTGTCATACCATATGGTGGCTATCTGCGCGGTGCACTTGCCGCCGGCCAGGTCGGCCAGGGACGTGGCGCCAGCGAACGGGCTGTCGGCCTTGGTCACGCACACTATCGTCGCGTAGAAGTAGGGGCCGGCGAAGTCGACCTGCTCGGAGCGCTCAGCGGTCATGGACTGACCGGCTATGGCGGCGTCTATCGTGCCGGTCTGCACGGCGGGCACCAGCGAATCCCAATCGGAGCGCAGCACCTCCAGCTGCCAGCCGTTGGCCTCGCATATCTTCTTGGCTATCATCACGTCGTAGCCGTTGGCGTAGTCGCTGGAATCCTTTATCGGCACCGCGCCGTTGGAGTCGTCGGACTGGGTCCAGTTGTAGGGCGCATAGGCGCACTCCATGGCGATGGTGAACACGCCGTCCTCCACGCCCGAGGCGGGCGCGTCGGCCAGGGCCACGCCGGAGATGAGCAGAGTGATAGCGGCAAGCAGTGCAAGTACCTTCTTCATGATGGTTCCCCTCCCAAATCGATTTGACAACAAAGCGGCCATGAACCCTCCGCCCTTGCGGATAAGCTCATGGCCGCAATATATCGCGCCGCGCGCCCCGCACGGAGCGCACGCAGAGTATCGAAGTCAATGATAGCTCTCCACAAAAGCTGTGACAGTCCGTGGGATATTGTCCCCCGGCCCAGGCGCCGCGCCCCGTGCATGGCCCGGCTCCTTCGGCGGAGAGCCCTTTCGCCGGGCGGGTGCAGGCCCGCGCGCTCCGGCTACTGATGCTGTCCGCGCCTCTATCATTATCGCCCGGGCGACGCCCCGGCGACGGTTCATGCGGCAATTATAGCACACGCACATTATGCGGTCAAGCAATTTGGCCCCCATGCGCAAATTTTAGCATAACCCGCTTCACTCCACCGGCATGAGCCGTATCACCCGCACGGGCGACAGCGCGCCGGTATAGTCCACCACGAAGCTCGCAAGCTCCTCCTCCCCGCCCGACTGCGTCACCTCATAGGGCAGCTCCGTCCATGTGCCGTCCTCGCCGGGCAGGCTGAGGGCATAGCCCTTGAGCAGAGCGGCGGGCAGGGTAATCTTCACCTGGCCGGTGGGAAGCGTCAGCTCCCCGCCGTACTCGAACGCCACGCTCATGAGGGTCTCGCCGCCTGTGAGCGCGCCCATGCGCACCACTACCTCGCCCGCGGGCAGCTCCTCCGTGAGGGCCTCGGCCGCGGCCTCGACAAGCTCCAGCCGCGCGCCGTCGCCCGCATCGCCGCACACGGGGCAGAGTATCGCTTCCAGCGCCGCGTCGCCCGCCCCAAGCCGGCATACGACCTGCGCGCAGTCCACCGTCCTTGTGCGGCCGCAGCCGCGACGGCACACCGCCGTGCTGGTGCCGTCGGCGTTGGGCGTCCATTCGCCGTACCAGTGCCCCAGCGCGGCCACCGCGCCGTCCCGGTAGCCGGCCCGGCAGCGCGTGCAGGTGTGGGTCGTGTATCCGGCGCGGGTGCAGGTGGGCGCGGTCGTGCGGGCGCGGTAGCTGTGGCCCAGCGCTTCCAGCTCCCGGTAGGTCGTCCAATCGCAGCGGGAGCAGGTGTCGTAGGCCTCCCAGCCGATGGCGGTACAGGTCGGGGCCTGGGCGGCGTGCGCCACGATAGCGTGGCCCAGCGCCTCCAGCTCCCGGTAGGTCGTCCAGTCGCAGCGGGAGCAGGTGTCGTAGGCGTTCCAGCCGATGGCGGTGCAGGTCGGGGCCTGGGCG
>JBJEUC010000563.1:0-1796 GCA_051883635.1 Candidatus Fimadaptatus sp. | reverse complement strand
TGGCGGGCACGCGTTGGAACACGTTTGTGTGTAACGCCGACTGCCGCCGCTACCTCGACGCCTGTGCGGCGCGCATGAGCGCGGGTTGCAATGCTCACTTCATACGCTCACGTTCGCTGCATGACTGCCCGGTATGAGCGCGTTTGGCCGCAGCTTGGCGTTCGCACTCAATGCTTAGTCTGCGCTGATGAGCGGGCGAGGACATAAACTCGCTCAGCACGTTATCTTCGCCGTATGCTCGCCGGACATGAACGCTTTGGGCCGCGCCTGCGCGCGACATCAACTGCCGCCGCCACTTCAACGCCTGTGCGGCGCTGCTGGGCGAGTAGTATCATGCTTTCGCTCAACTACTCGCCTCACCGTATGCCCAACTGGCATGAGCGCACTCGCCCGCAACGCCCAGCCAGCGCCGATGGACATGTACAGTCACATGCCCCACCGCCGCTCAGTACGGCGCATCCGCCTCCAGGCCGCCCGTCTCGCTGAGCGACCACGCGATGCGGTCAGAAAGCAGCGTGGGGTTGTAGACCGGGCCCGCACTCAGCAGCTTTTCGTCCGAGCCGTCCTGCGCCGCGCTGCGCAGTGCCCGCTCGCCGTCCAGGTAGAACAGCCTGCCGTTCATGCAGCCCAGCCACACGGCGCTACGCTCGGCGACGCGCTCCACCGTGCCGCCCGGGCCCAGCCGGTAGACGGCGTTCTCGGTCGAATAGTACAGGTCCGCGCCCGAGTAGCAGAACGCCGTAATGCTGCCCTCTATCATGGGCGCAAGGCGGTCGCCCTCCAGCGAGTAGGCTGTCAGCCCCGCCGCGTCCAGCGCCACTATGCGCCGGCTGACCACGTCTATCTGCACGGCGCGCGCCGAGGGGATTATGAGCAGCGGCTCCGCTTCGCCGTTCAGGGCGAACAGCCCCTCTGCGCCGCTGCGCGAGGCCACCGCATAGAGCGTGTCGTCCCAGCGCGTTATGCCCGTGAGCGAATCAAACGTCGCCATAACGGTGCGCCGCCTGCTCTCGCCGCCCTCCAGCCGCACCAGGTCGCTGCCGCACATGTACACCACGTCGCCCCTGAGCGACACAATCAGCCCCTGCGCGCGGTCGGCCGTCACCCGCTGCGCGTTGGCCGGGTCCCACGACACGTTCGCGCCCTCCGCAATGCGCTCGCGGTAGAGCCGCCCATCGGCCGCCGTAAAGTAGAGCCAGCTGGCCTCCCCCTCAAACTCGCAGGCCATGCCGGGCGCAGTCACGTTGGCCTGCAGCGCGCCGGTGCTGTCCAGCTCGAGCAGCTGCCGCTCGCCTATCAGCCCGCTCAGCTGCGCGCCCAGGGGCGCGGAGGTGGGGCGGCGCGTGGGGCGCTCGGCGGCGGGACCCTCGCCCTCGTCCAGCGGCAGCTCGGCCCAGTACACGTACTGAGTGGGCGCGGGCGTGGCCGTGGGCGCGGGCGTACAGGCCGTGGGCGCCGCCGTCACATGCGGCAGCTCCGCGTCCGCGCCAAACGCGGCCAGCGGGTCGCTCGCCGGTTCGCGCGCGCAGCCCGGCAGCAGCACGCACAGCGCGACCAGCGCCGCCACACCGCACGTACCTCTTCGCATACCGCTCAGCTCCTTTGGCATATGTCTCCTGATACCAGTATAGCACAACCCGCCGCCGTTGAAAAGCGCGGCGACGTCAAAGTTATCCTCCTGCGGGTCATGCCGCGCGGCATTGCGCAGCACGGCTTCCTCGCCGCAGTTGGCGCAGCAGCATGCGCACAGGTGCGGGCATCCATCGCCCCTCTCCATCACCCCGGCAGCAGCGCTT
>JBJEUC010000562.1:0-1797 GCA_051883635.1 Candidatus Fimadaptatus sp. | reverse complement strand
GCCGCCCAGCCTGCCGGTGACGTCGACGCCCAGAGCGGTCAGCAGCCTGCTTATGAGCTGGCCCAGCCACTGCATGCCCAGGAGTTCCTTTTCAACAAATTCCCACGCGCTCACATTCATTCCTCCAAATATCTACATTTGTCTATGCATGGTTGAAAAATGCCCCGCCCGCTGCCCCATGAACGCTGCCGCCCGGCCTCAGGCAGCACGCTTCACTGCGGCATGTCGCCCCCATCGCGGAGCAAAAGCTCCCGGAGCATCGCTATCGCCGCGTCGCTCCCCTCGGCATTGAGCGAATAGTGCGTCCATTTGCCCTCCCTGCGGGCATTGACTATGCCCGCATCGCACAGTATACGCATGTGGTGGGACAGCGTGGGCTGGCTGATGGACAGCGCTTCCTGGAGCTTGCAGGCACATTTTTCGCCGCTTTGCAGGAGCTGAAGTATAGTTATCCGGTTCTCATCGCAGAAGGCCTTGAATATACGGGCCGCTTTCCGGTTGTCTTCCAGCATGGACTCACCGCCTTTGAACGCTATCTTCGATTACACGGCCATTATAGCATACATATTGAAATGTGTCAATGCTTTTGTCGCAGAAACATGCCCTCCGGGAAGGCTCACGCGCGCTTCGGCAGTGCGCAGGGCGGAATGTGGGTCAGGCCGATGGCGTTCTGTGCAGAGCAGGGGCCATGCGGCTCCTCGCGGCGGGGCGACCTGTGCAGGCATTCGTCTGCCGCGGGGAGGCTGCTCCATGAGGAACCGCCCGCGGCGTTTATCCGCGGGCGGCATGTACAAGTGCGAACCGCTGCCCGGGCAGCCGGACGATACGGCTCCGCCGGGTCAGGCCGCGCGGCGTTCGACCGGCTTCAGCTTACGATGCCCCAGATCAACAGCAGCGCGACGAGGGCCATCGGGAGCTTGCGCGCCACATCGCCGGAGGCGTCCGCCGCGTCCTCGCCGAGCTGGGACGCTTCCGGCTGGAACACGTACTGGCAGCTCTCCGCGTCCCAGTACCACACCGCCTCCAGCACGCTCCCGCCGTACATGAACCACATGGTCACGTCGCTGTCGCCATCGCCGTTGAGGTCGTCAAAGCCTATGTCCATGAACATCTCCCAGACGTTGCCCGAGCGGGCGACCTTGTCCACGAGCTCCGCCGGGTATTCCACCCAGTCGAACAGGCACTGGTCCTCCGAATCGTAATAGAAGTTGGCATCCTTTTTGTGGACGCACACCAGCACCACTGTGTCCTCCCCGTCGCGCGTGATGGTGCCGCTGGCGCGCACGATGCCGGTCACGCGCCAGTCACTGCCGACGTCGAAGTCCGGGTCGGCGCTGCCGCCGCAGGCCACCATGCTCAGGCACATGACAAGCGCCAGCCAAAGGCCCGCATACCGCTTCAGTCGATTGCTCATTATCATGTCCTCCTTCGTTCACGCCGGTCATGCGCTGTGCATCGCTTAAGACCGGCTCATATTCACTGCGCGCAGGTACCAATCATCCGCCTCCGCGCCGGGCGGGACTACTTCGAGGTGCGCCAGCCGGTATCGTAGGAAAGTGTTGCCAGTATGTTGTCGCAGATATCAACGTAGTTCTGGAAGCGGCTCTCCAGTGCGGTGGTCAGCGCGACGAATGCGTAGTCGGTCGGGCCGTAGTAGCGCACCTCCATCCGCGAAAGCACGGGCTGATTCAGTTCACCGCCGGAGAAGATGGTACTGTCGAGCCACATGCTGCCGGTCATGCTGTAATAATCGCCGTTGTCAGCGAATTCAAACTCCATCTTCTTGATGATATAATC
>JBJEUC010000561.1:0-1802 GCA_051883635.1 Candidatus Fimadaptatus sp. | reverse complement strand
GTTGACTGTGCGCGCGGTCTGCGCGTTGAATATGCCCAGCGCCACCGTCAGCATCAGGAACACCATTATGAAGCCCTGGCTGGAGCGGGTGCGCAGCACGCGCAGGAAGGAGGCGTACAGCGCGGGGCTCCACAGGCGCTTGAACGCGGTAAATATCAGCCACACTATCGCCGGTATCAGGCGCAGCGCCACCAGGCCCGCGCCGATTATGAACAGCGAGGAGCACAAAAACAGCAGCGGATCCAGCGAAGCGCCTTCCATAACGCGCTGGGCCAGCAGATCCTTCTGGTTATTGAAGGTGTAGAGCCCGTACAGCGCCACGCCCAGCAGCACGAAGTCCAGATACGCCTTCTGCCAGAAGGGCTTGTCGGAGCGGCGGGCGTTCTTGCGCTGCTTGTGGGCGACTATGGACACGCTGGAATAGCGCACGACCGGCAGCACCATTACGCATATCGAGAACAGCGCCGCCGCTGCACCGAACAGGAACACCTCGGGGGAGAACTCGATGGTGAGCGCCTGCCTGCGCACGAATTCGAGGAAGGCGTTGGAGGAGCCCAGCACCTGGCACAGCCACGCGCTTATGGGCAGCGCGGCCGCGAAGCTTATGAGCGATATCGCCAGCGACTGCAGCAGGTAGACGCTTATTATCTGCCTGCGGGAGGCGCCGCGGCTCTTGAGTATCGATATCTCGCCCTGCTCCAGCTGCAGCATCTGGCGCGATACCATGAATATGAACGCGCACAGCAGCACGAGTATGGGCACCTGCAGCACCCACAGCGTGGCGTCCACCTGGTTGGCCTTAACGAGGTAATTGGCGAGCGTGTTTTTGAACACGGCGGTGAAGCGGAAGGAGTACATGTCGCCGAACTGCTCTTCCAGCCTGCACGTGAGGTCGTACATGTCCTTTGCGCAGTCGCCGCGCATCTGCTCGTAATCCAGCAGTATGTACCACAGCGAGGTGACGGGGTAGTCGACGCCGTCGTCGCTCATGAACAGCTCGTCGAACAGCGCCTTGGACATGAACATCTCGTTGGAGTAGGCGGCGGGAGTGCGCACCCAGTACACGTCGTCGGGGGCGCTGTTCTTGAACACGCCCACCACCTTTACGCGCAGGGGCTCGCCGTCTGCGGTCTTGTAGGTCTTGAGCGTGAGCGTCTCGTCCAGCAGCAGGTCGAGCTTGACCATGGCGCTCTGGCTCACGACCACCTCTATCGTGCCGTCGGGTGAGAGCGTGTCGGAATACATGCGCCCGCCCACGAGCGCGGAGTGCGCCTCCATGTCGCTCATAGCGCCCAGCTGCGTGCTGACGGTCTTTTGCTTGTCGTTGCGCACCACGTCGTATGAGGCGGTGGCGTTGGCCAGGTAGTAGTGCTCCACCGATTCGCGCAGCGGCACGTTATACCATTCGGAGGCGCTGAGGTAATTGTCCCGCGCCCTGTCGAACAGCTCCCGGTTGCTCGCCACGCCGTCGCGCACGTTCAGGGCGGCTGACACCGTGATGGTGCCCGGGTAGCGGTTGTTTTCGTCCATGTACTCGGCCAGATTGCGCGTAAGCATCCGCTGCAGCACGGCCTGCGTGTACATAGGGTTTACGCAGGCGATGGATATGAGCAGTATATTGCCTATGAGCAGGCTGAGGACCATCCATTTTTTGTTGAGCATCTTGTTGAGTACGAATTTAAACATGCCCCGTCCTCCGCAGTTAATCGATTATGACCTGCTGGCCCTCGCTAAGCCCCTGTACGACCCAGGTGTCGCCGGCGGCGTTGTCGCACACGGTGACGATGAAGTCCATCTGCGGC
>JBJEUC010000560.1:0-1806 GCA_051883635.1 Candidatus Fimadaptatus sp. | reverse complement strand
GAGGTCATGACCTTCGAGCTGCCCGACACCCCCACCGACCTGCGCGAGTACTACGCCAACCTGCGCGACGCCATCGAAGGCAAGTGCGAGCCGATAGTAAAGCCCTGCCAGGTGCGCGCCGTAATGCACGTGCTGGATTGCGCGTTTGAATCCGCCCGCACCGGCAAGCAGGTGATGATCTGACAGCGGCGCTGCACAGGGCATCCGCAGGAATCTGACATACCAGGGCGGCTCCGCAGCGCGGGGCCGCCTGCTTTGCATGGGAGGAGCCAATCGATGGACGCGAGGATGAACGACCTGCGCGATATAGCCGAGCGCACGCTCGGGGCCTGCCGCAAGACCGAGCGCTGCGCCTATTACGGCGACGAGCGCGAGCTGCCCGTGTTCGTACCCGCCGGCGACGGCAAGTACCCCAGCTTCTGGGTGCGCGATTGCGCCATGTGCGCGACGAGCGGCCTGATGGCTATGCGCGACCTGCGCCGGTACGTGGAGTACGTGGCGCTGTGCGGCCAGAACGGCGCGCATGAGCGCCGGCTCAGTCACGGGCTGAGCGTGCCGCCCTACGCGGTGGCCGACCACATCAACCTGAACGGCCGGGCGGTGTTCTTCCCCGGCACCTACGCAGATGGCGACGACCAGGGCGCGGGCGATTACGGCCTGCTGCCGCCGCTGGACGACAACTACTGGTTCATACTGATGGCGGCGCAGTACGTGCGCCAGTCGGGCGAGCGCGCGATGCTGGACGCGGTCTACGGCGGCATGACCCTCGCCGACCGCCTCAAGCGCGCCTGGGAGGGGTATTGCGTGGACGAGGACGGCCTGTGCGCCTGCCGCGGCGAGCGCTGGGCGGTGGACTGGGGCTTTTGCGACTCCATACGCAAGTCGGGCCGGCTGCTCATGCCCTCGCTGCTCAGGCGGCAGGCGGCGCTGGCGCTGGCCGAGCTGGGCCTGCCCGGCGACTGGCAGGCGCGCGCGGACGCCATATCGCGCGGCATAGCGGCGCACCTTGCCGACCCCGAGACCGGCTGGCTCTGGTCGGCCGACGGGCTCTGCCGCCAGCACGACGTGTGGGCCACGGCCTGCGCGGCGGCCTGGGGCGCGCTCAGTGGCGATACGCTCAGGCGGGCGCGCGCGGCGCTGGCCGACGGGCTGCGCACGGGCGCGGTAGCCGTGGACGGCTACGTGCGCCAGCTGCCGCTCACCGACTCGCCCAACTGCTGGGAGAGCCGCGGCCCGGGCGACGAGTACCAGAACGGCGGCTACTGGTCCACGCCCGTGGGCTGGTACGCCGAGGCCCTGTGGGAGAGCGAGCCCGGGCTGGCCTGCGGGCTCATCGACGCCTTCGTCGCTCACACGCAGCGCTTCGCCGCACAGGGCGCGCCGTTTGAGTGGATAGACGCGACCACCTCCCGCTTCAGCGGCAGGCTCTACGGCACCTCGGCAGCGCTGCCGCTGGAGGGCTGCGCACGCGCCATGGCGGCGCGCCACAATGACCCCTGACGCTATGCGGCCAAGCCCGTCCATCCCACCCCACCTTGCACGACCATAAACAGCCGTATCATTGCACGCAATGATACGGCTGTCTCTGTCATGATGGCATTGTGACGGCAACAATCCTCGCCAGACCACACCGCCCAACTGCCAACCCAGTGGCATCCATTCCACTCAACAACGCAAGCAAAGCAACCCGCACATACCCATTGCAACAAGGCAGAACGTCGCGTAAGAACGCGGCGCCCCGCCGCCTCCACCCCCCCAGCGGAGCGGCGGCGTTTCAAGGGGTAATAGGAGAATCCAAGGAGGATT
>JBJEUC010000559.1:0-7362 GCA_051883635.1 Candidatus Fimadaptatus sp. | reverse complement strand
TAATAGCAGCTGCCTTTCTTGCGGCCGTGGCGACGTTCGGCGTCGTGAGCGCGGTGCGGAAGTACGACTGCACGCTGAACTTCAAGTACAACTATGAGCAGGCGGAGGAGGGCATAGCGCCGGACGGCGAGAGCGCGCTCAACCCGTATGAGCTGCAGAACCCCGCGATAATCCATTCGGCGCTGCAGCTGATGGGCATCGCCACCGACGACGAGACCACCGTCGAGAACATCCGCAACAATATATCGATAGGCAAGATAGTGACCTCGCAGGACCAGGAGGTCGCGGAGAGCGCGGCCGTGCTGGGCGAGAAGTACGAGGTCACCACCACTGAGTATCAGCTCGTATTCACATACAAGGCGCTGCTGGGCGAGGACTACGGCAAGATGATCTGCGACGGCCTTATCCACGCCTATGACGACTACATCATCGAGAACTACTACGACAAGACCGTCATCCCCGACTTCATGCAGAGCGTGAAGGAGATGAACGTGGACTACATGGATCGGGCGGACATAATCTCGTCCAGCCTGGACAACATCATCTCCACGCTGAACGACTACGCCGCGTGGTATCCGGAGTTCCGCTCCCAGCGGACCGGCTACAGCTTTGCCGAGCTGGCGGAGCAGTATCAGAACATCGCCAACACGCTGAGCGCCAAGTACCAGGGCAACATCCGCGTGGGCAACCTCTCCCGGGACGCGGAGCTGGCGATAAAGAACTACACCACGGTGGTCAAGAACCTGCAGACCTCGGAGGATACCAACCAGGCCATCGCCGACAACTACCGCTCGCAGATAAAGACGTTCTACGACTCCTACAAGGAGGCCGGTCTGTACAACCAGGCCTCCAACACGCAGGTATCGCAGGACTCCTCGAACAACCGCGACAGTGAAGTGCTGAGGGACTTCGAGACGCGGTTCGACAAGCTCATAAACACCTATGACGACATAGTGCTTTCCTATACCCAGTACGCCTCCCAGGCCAGCTCCAACAAGCGCGACCGGGAGTACTATACCGACATAATCAGCAGCCTGCGCAACGACATGGTCTCCAAGGCGGAGAAGGAACGCCTCATGAGCAAGAACGACGTGCTGCTGGACGTTATGACGGAGATGACCCACGACGCGTGCGTGGCGGCGAACACCACCATCGACGAGCTGTACGACCAGAAGGTCGCGGGCGATATACAGTACCTGATATCCACCGACGTGTCCAGCAATATGTCCACGCTGGGGTGCATGCTGTTCGTGGCGATACTGGTGGGCGCGCTGGTCATGATGGGCGGCATAGTGTTCGAGGTGTCGCACAAGAACGCGCTCGCGGGCGGCGCGGATGGTTCCTCCGCCGCGCCTCTCGACAAGGAGCATCAGGCGGCGCTCATGCAGTATCAGTCCGGGTTCCCGGAGTTCTACATGGTCTACCAGAAGATGCTGCCCTGCCGCGAGGGGCTCGAGCCGCGCTATGAGGCGTTTGTGCGCTGGAAGAGCCAGGAGCTGGGCCATGTGTCCCCCGGCATGATACTCAAGTACTTCGGCGACCTGAACCTGATAATGGAGCTGAACGACTGGATAGTGTCCACCGTCTGCCAGGACATACTCAGCCTTAAGAAGGTGCTGCACACCGCGCCGGTCATCCATATCAACTGCATGTTCTCCGAGGTGGCCGACTTTGGCATGAACGACATACTCCACATGAACAGCCGTCAGTGGGGCGTGCCGGCCGAGTCGCTGTGCGTTGAGATGGACGGAAGCGACATGATGTCCTGCATGGACGAGATAGTGATACTGGAGAAGATGGGCTATCCCATCTGCGTGGACCACTTTGAGGACAAGGAACAGAGCGACGAGATAATGTCCGTGTTCAAGCCCGACTACGTGAAGGTCTCCAACGCCATATTCTTCAACGAGGAGCTGAGCACGTCCGCGGAGGAGCTCATCGAATCGGAGCGGCAGACCCGCGCGTATCTGGTGCAGATGGGCACGTCCTGCAAGGACAACGGCATAGGCTTCTGCGTGAGCGGCATAGAGAACGCGGAGCAGGAGAAGATGCTGGAATACGCCCACATCGACTACAAGCAGGGCTTCTACTATGACTATCCCATGCAGATAGAGGATCTGCTGGAGACGGAGAAGGGTAAGTGACGTACCGCCGCATATGCCGTGCGCATAAGTGAAAGGAGAGCAGATGCTTTATCTCATAGTTCCGGTCTACAATGTGCAGGCATACCTGGCGCGGTGCGTGGAATCCGTGCTGCGCCAGGAGGGGCGGTTCCAGATGATACTGGTGGATGACGGCTCCACGGACGGCAGCGGCGGGATGTGCGACGAGTACGCCGCCCGCTGCCCGGAGCGCGTCACGGTGATACACAAGCCCAACGGCGGCCTGTCCAGCGCGCGCAACGCCGGGCTGGACAGGTGCCGGGAGCTTTCCCGGGATGCGGCCCGGGACTATACCATGATGCTGGACTCCGACGACTTCCTGCGGGACGGCTGCATCCGGACGCTGCAGGCCCTGTGCGAGGAGACGGACTGCGACGCGGTGCAGTTTGGCTGGGAGCATGGGAGCGAAAGCCACTTTACCACGCCGCTGCCCGCTGAGCCCGCCATCCGCCGCATGACAGGCGCGCAGGCTCTGCTGGACGCGACGGTAAAGACCTCCTTTTGCAACAAGGTGTACCGGCTGAGCCTGTATGAGGGCGAGCGCTTCCCGGAGGGCAAGCTCAACGAGGACGAGTTCCTGTTCTACCGCGTCGTATGGAAATGTAAAACCTTCATTACGACGCCCGCCGCCTATATGTACTACTATCAGCGGGGCGGAAGCATCATGCACATGCTGGCCAAACGCCTGAAGGACAACCCGCACCGCAACGATTGGAGGGAGGCATTTGACGAGCGCATCCGCTTTTTCGAGGAGAAGGGCGAAGCGCGTCAGGTGCAGCGCTGCTATGAACGAATCTGCATTGAGCTGATACTGCGCTACTCCGAACAGACGCAGCTTCCCCGGGAGCAGCGCGATACAGACGTGACCGACGGCGCCATGGTGCGGGACTTCCGCCGCTTCTATCCGAGGATGATCGGCCTTGATACCATAAGTCCCGCGCGCAAGGTGGTGTTCACGCTGTTTTACCTGTGCCCGTGGGCGGCGACTGTCGCCGGACGGTTTCATGCGCTTCGCAGATAGAAGGGGCTTTGGGTATGAATGAGATCCTGAATTGGAAACAGCTGAGAAAGCGGCGCTTCCTGGAGCAGTACTATGACGCGGCGTTCCTGCTGGGCCTGATATGTTGCAGCCTGGTGGGCAGGTTCCCGCAGCTGACGCTTCCGCTCTCGGGCGTAATGGTGCTGTGCTTTGCCAGCAGCTTCTTCAGCGACAACCTGTTCCTCTATGAAGCCATCTTCCTGTTCATGCAGAACAAGATGGTCATCGGGAGCACCACGGCGTACAGGTTCTACTCCTATTTGCTGGTGCTGCGCTTCCTGTTCGAGCTGCCCCGCTTCCGGTTCCGGCCGGGCTACATACCGCCGCTGATCGTGTTTGCGCTGCACTGCGTGCTGGCGACGGGACAGTACGACATGAGGCTGGGCCTGAACGTCATAGTCGACGTGGTCGTCGTGTACATCGTGCTCGCCTGCGTGCTGCGGGACGACAACCTTACCCGCAGGTTCATGCTGGCCTTCCTTATGGGAATGGTGATATCGGGCATATACGGCTTTACGGCCGTGGACGCCTCAACGGACATAACCATAACGGGCGGTGGCAGCGAGGAAGTAAACCGCAACTTCGGTTCACTGGGCGATTCGAACTATGCGGGTTTCTTCTATGACATGGCGTTCATAATCGCCCTTACGCTCAAGGGCATACCGCTCTGGCTCAACGTGGGCTTTGCGGCGTTTGCGCTGCTGCTCGTCGTGCGCACGGCCAGCCTTTCGGCGATACTGGTTCTGGTGGTGCTCATCTGCGCGCTGGTGATACTCAAGATGAAGAAGAAGGCGATACCGGTACTGCTGGTCACGGGCGCTGCCTGCACCATTGTGATTGCGATACTGCTGTCGTTTCCGGCCTTCCGCAACATTCCCCAGATAAGCGGCCTGCTGCTGCGCATCGCGGAAAAGCTGCGCTACCTCCAGATAGGCCGCTGGGATCTGCTGACCACCGACCGCGCGGACCTTTGGGCGGCGGCGATGAATCTGTTCGACGCCAAGTCGCTCACGGGCAAGCTGTTCGGCGGCAGCGTCATCACGGTCGCCCTGAACAAGACGAAGATACTGGCCTCCAACTGGGCGTGCCATCAGTCGTACATACAGGCGCTGGTCAACTTTGGCATAGTGGGCCTGATAGCGGTCTATCTGCCGGTGGTGGTGATGTTCATATACCGGCTGTGCAACCACATGCTCAGGCCGGCCAACTACGAAAATTCCGATATCAAGATAATCCAGCTGATGTCGGTGTTTGCGTTCCTCGTGTTTGGTCTTACGATCGACTTCTTTGTCGAATGGAGATACCTGTTCTTCCTGTTTATATAGTGCGGCGGCCCGTGCGGGCGCGCGTTATTGAGACCCGGCGCGGATGCGCACTGCCGCCAACAACGACGGAGGCCTGTGGCTGCGGCCTGGGCAGAGGAGATAGCCATGATTGAATTGTCGAAGTACAACCGAAAACTGCTGAACGACCTTCAGCGCTTCCAGCCGGACACCTATGCCCACAGCATCCGCGTAAAGCGGTACGTGCTGGAGTTTTTGCTCTACCTCAATGAGTGCCAGCGCACGTTCTTCTCCCAGCGGGAGATAGACCTCATCTGCGAGGGCGCGCTGCTGCACGATGTGGGCAAGATGAGGACCGAGAACAGCATACTGACCAAGGAGACCTCGCTGGAGCCGGAGGAGTTCGAGCATGTCGCCCTGCACGCCGTTGAGGGCGGCAACATGGTGCGCGACAGGCTCCAGGAGGGCGACGAGCGCGACATAGTTTCGACTATCTGCGCCCGGCACCACGACAAGATATCCGGCGACGGCGACCTGCCCTTCTACGTGCAGATAGTCTCCATTTGCGACGTGTACGACGCGCTGTGCAGCAGGCGCTGGTACCACGGCGAGCAGACGCCCGCAAATGCCCTGAAGATGATAAGGGACGGGTTCTGCGGCGAGTTCCAGCCGCAGCTAGTGGACGATCTGGAGAACTGCCAGAGAAAGAACGGCAGACTATGAGGTTCCAAAAGTCGCTGCGCAACAGCGTGGTCACGCTGGGCGGCCAGCTCGTCAACCTGGCGGTCGGCTTTCTGGTGCGGATGGTGTTCATCCGCTGCCTGGGCAAGGACTATCTGGGCGTGAACGGCGTGATGGAGAGCATGCTTACCCTGCTCTCCGTCACCGAGCTGGGCATAGGCACTTCTATAACCTTTGCGCTGTACGAGCCCATCGAGCGCGGCGACCGGGAGAAGATCGGCGTTCTGATGGGCTTTTTCCGCCGCACGTATCACGTTATCGGGTTCGTGACGCTGGCGGCGGGCCTGGCGCTCATACCCTTCATGCAGTACTTTACGCAGGATGCGGCGGATGTGCCGCATCTTCTGCTAATTTATCTGCTGTTTCTGGGCAATACGGTGCTCAGCTACTTCTTCTCCTACAAGCGGACGCTCATCAGCGCGTATCAGGATCACTACATAAACAGCCTGAACCAGGATCTGTTTGGACTGCTCAAGCACGGCCTGCAGATAGTCGTGATGCTGGTGTGGCGCAGCTACATAGGCTATCTTGTGATAGCCCTTGTCTGCGTGCTGCTCTCCAATGTGTTCATATCGCGCTATTGCGACCGGAAGTATGACTTCCTCAGGCAGTACCGGCGCAGCAGGCTCCCGCAGGAGGACAGGGCGCTGATGAAGCGCAGCGTGATCTCGCTCATCTACCAGAAGGTGGGCGCCGCGCTGGTAACGGGCACGGACAACCTGATGATATCCCGGGTGGGCATCGCGGAGCTGGGCGTGTATTCCAACTACTCGATGGTCATAAGCACCATCAATGTGCTGGTGTACAACGTGCTGCGCTCCATCAACGGCAGCATAGGCAACCTCCTGGTGCAGGACGATAATGCGCACAAGTACCGCGTCTACCGCGAGTTCGTGTTTACCAACTTCTGCCTGTTCGCCGTGCTGGCGGCCGGCATCGCCGCGTGCATGCAGCGGTTCATAGTGCTGTTTGCCGGCGGCAGCGACTGGCTTCTGGACAGGTCGATACTCGCCATTATCGTGCTGAACTTCTACCTGAACGGCATGCGCCAGCCTAACGTGATGGTCATCGAGGCCGCGGCGCTGTTCAACCGCCTGCGCCCCAAGACGGTGGCCGAGGTGCTGGTGAACCTCGTCGTGTCCATACTGTTCCTCGTAGTGTTCCGCATGGGCATATACGGCGTGCTGCTGGGCACGACGGTCTCGATGGTCGGCGTCTGCATATGGTGGGAGGCTTGGGCCGTGCATCGGTTCGCGTTTGGCTGCTCGCCCGCCCGCTTCGCGCTGCGGTATGTGGAGTACCTCGCGACCGCCGCCGTGGCCTGCGGCGCGGCGTGGTGGATAAACACGCGGGTTCCGCTGGAGGGCATAGCGGGCTTTGTGGTATGCGGGCTGTTGGGCGCGGGCATAGCGGGCGCGCTGATAGTGCTGCTGTTTGGCAGGACGGAGGAATTCAGGCACCTGCTGGCGCGCTTTACGAGTCGCTCTTATAGAGGAGTTGGATGAAATGGGGAGCACGATAAAGGAGATACAGCAGGTCGAGCTGGGCCTGCTTAAAGAGCTCAAGCGGGTATGCGACAAGCACAGCATCCCCTTCTACATCGCCCAGGGTACGCTGCTGGGAGCGGTGCGGCACGGCGGGTTCATCCCCTGGGATGACGACGCGGACGTGCTGATACATGCCGACGAGCTGGAGCGCCTGGCCGAGCTCTACCCTCGGGAGAACGACGGCAGCTTTACGCTGGAGCGGTTCCGCGATGCGCCGCAGACGCCGCACCCCTGGGACAAGCTCCGCAAGAAGGGCACGACCTCCATGCCGCGCCGGTATCAGCAGATGCCGCTGTGCTGGGAGATATGCATAGACCTGTTCCCGTACTACCATGTCGGGGACGGCAGGCTGGCCCATGCGGCGGCGCGGGCGCGCTTTCTCATCGCCAAGCGGATGCTGGGCGTGTCCATGACCTTTTACGACGACAAGGTGAAGCTGACCAGCAGGCTTACGCGCCTGCTTCCCGTGCGGCTGCGCGCGGCCATCGCTGCCCGGATGCTGGACAGCATGAAGCGCCATCAGAAGCCGGGCGAATACGTATTCGCCCTGTGCCGGGGCGGCCGCTTCCTGCGCCGCGAGTGGCTGGAGG
>JBJEUC010000558.1:0-1810 GCA_051883635.1 Candidatus Fimadaptatus sp. | reverse complement strand
CCCAGCGTCTTGTGCATAAGCAGCAGCAGTATGTGCAGCGCCATGCCCGCCGCCAGCAGCGTATCGGCCACGTCCCAGCGGCGGCGGACGGCCTTGACCACCGTCATGACCAGGCAGGTGACGTATATGGGATTGGCCAGGTAAAACGCAAAGCCCGAGAACTGCACCTCGTTGAACACCAGCCGGTTCTCCTCAAACCGGGGCAGGCGCAGAAGGTTCAGTATGTTCTTCCAGACGTACTTGAAGCCCATCATCGGCTCGTCCGGGTCGCGCGTATGCTCGGGCAGATAGTTGTGGCCGAACTCTATGGGGTTGCCGAAGCGGAGGTAATTGTACAGCCCCAGCGCGAGCGCTATGAGCGCGGGCACTATGAGGTAAGGCACCATGCGCGCGAGCGTGCGGCCCGGCGCTTCCTCCGCGTCGCCCCGGAGGTTTTGGTACAGCAGCCACAGCCCCAGCGGCACATACACCGCCTGAAACGGCCGACAGCCCACCGACAGCGCCAGCGCGATGAGCCCCCAGGCCCAGCCGCTCCTGCGCCGTCCGGTAATGCCGGCAGCAAAGAGCGTCGTGAACATGAAGCTGGTCAGCTGGCCCTGGTTCCACACGCCGCCGCTGAGCGAGAACTGCAGCATGTTGCAGCCCAGCACCATGAACAGCGCCATGCGCATGGCCTCGGCGGCATCGCGGTAGACGCGGCAGGTCTTGTACGCCGCCATGTACGATACCAGCAGGTATATGAACGTCATCAGCGTATTGGGCGTGTTCTCGCCGAATATGAACGTGAGCGGCAGCATGATGAGCGCCGGCACCGAGGGAAAGCTCACGTAATACTGTCCACCATATATAGCCAGCTCCAGGTACGGGTAGTTCTCGCCGTTTATGAGCGAGAGGCTCCCCTGCCGCCAGGACAGCGCCATCAGCGTGAACGAATCGTGCACCGCATGGCCCAGCACGTTGTAGTTGAGCAGCGACATCAGCCCCAGATACGTGAGCACGACCGCCAGAAGGCCGCACCAGAACGCGGGCTGATACGCTATCGAGCGCGGCGCTCCCGGCCTCATGCCCGGCCGAACATACGGCGTCGGGTGGCGGCTATCTGCATTTCTCTCCATTGACTCTCCTTTCGGCAATCGAATGTGCGGCGCGCAGGGCCGCATGTCCCGGCCCGCGCGGCGCGGATGCGACGGTGTACGCGCGGGTGTACGGGAAGCGGGCGGACGGTTTCACTGCCGTGTGTGGCAGACATACTCGGCGCGCGATCGAGGCGCGCTGGCAGAGCAGTCCGCATCCGGCGGACATGCGCGGAGCGGGTTGGGGGGGCTTATCAGCATTGCTCCCTCGCCCGGCAGACCTATGCGGTGCGCGTATTCTGCGCAGCATACCCCCGAGCCGTGTGAGGCAGACTTGCTCGGCGCGCGCATCCTGCGCATGGCAGACACCGGGCCGCGTGCGGCATCAGCTCACACGCGACCTCAGCTGCATTCATCATCTCTGCCCGGCCCCGCTTCACGCGACGGCGCGCCTCCATCCGCCCTCCCCGCGTCACCTGCGGAGCGGGTCCAGCGTCTCGAACGCCAGCTTCGCGCGGCGCGCAAAGTCGTCGCAGCCGGCCTCTATGCTCACGCCGCCGGTATAGCCTATGCGCTTGAGGCTGGCGAAAAACGGCGCGTAGTCCCAGGCGTCGTCCGGCTGGGGGTAGGTTCGCCCGTCGGGGTTGGCGATGTGGCAATGGCGCATCAGCTCCGCGCCCGCGTCCTCTATCGCCTGCGGGCCCTCGCCCATCTCGGCCATGTGGAAGCCGTCGGCC
>JBJEUC010000557.1:0-1811 GCA_051883635.1 Candidatus Fimadaptatus sp. | reverse complement strand
ACCTCAGATTACTGGGGAAATGGAGATAAGGGAACTGTAGAAAAGGTTACTGCGTATACAGATACCATTGAAGGCATAAGTGTAAATGAGTATGACTTTAGAAATAATAATTATGCCATTTCCTATGACGAAAGGCATAGGAGCAGTGGAGGTTACAGTTATTCTTCAAATACACTCCTTCAGGTTAGTGATTTCGATAAGGACTATACAGCAGAGTTTGGATATGACAGTGCCGGTAGTTATGTAAATGTATATTATGTTAAGGTCAACCCGGCAAGAACCTATTATTTGAATGTAATTTACAACACAGGGGGATTGCACGGAATTACGCAGGGAGAAAGTATTCCTCTGAAATATAGCGTAGGGGATAATACTTACACTGTCCGTATGGCCAATGAGAAGGATGTGTTTAACGGTACATCTCTTGAAGTTGAACCGGAGGAAGGATATCCGGCAGGAAATATAATAAGACAGATGAGAAGTCCGTTAATAGATGCCGTCGCGCAGGCTGTGCTCCTGCTCCGGCGCAAACACCGCGTCCAGCACGGCGCAGGCGAGCATCGGGCACAGGAAGCAGAGCACATAGCGCACGGAGAGGAGGCCCTCCAGCGCGCACAGCGCCATGAAGCCCAGCAGAAGAAGCAGCCCCCTGCCCCGCCGCCGGGCGCGCCGCGCCGCGCGCAGCCACAGCGCCGCGCCCAGGAATGCAAACGTGAGGTGGACGATATAATAGCCGCCGATGGTCATGTTGGCGGCGTAGAGCGTGCCGGCCGCCAGCGGCAGCAGCGCCGCCGCGCACAGCCCGCGCGCCGTGGACAGCCCCAGCTCCCGGCAAAGCAGCACGAGCGAGGCCATGCCCAGCAGGAAGCCGAGCGTATTGCCGATGACGCGCGCCAGAAAATAGCTGTCCGTCAGGCGGAAGGCCAGCGCGTAAAGCAGGTTCATGTGCAGGGTGTGCACCTCGGTGGAGTAGAGCCACTGCGTCTCCACCAGATGCCCGCTGTCGGCCTGCTGCCGGGCCAGGATCATCTCGGAGGACATGTCGCTGTTGAGGTAGACCAGATAGCCCTCCCGCTGCAGCGCCACGGACAGCGCCAGCGTCAGCGCGCACAGCGCCAGCCCCAGCAGCAACGGCCAGCGCCGCTTGTTCGTCTTCACAGGCATGCCTCCTTTGGCCTCTTGTCTGGTTTGTTCCTGATCTGATAAAGAAGATTATATCATTCTGCGCAGGAAGTGTCAAACACGGCGCTCCGCTTTCTGTTAGGAAGACCTCACTTTTTTTGTTTCCCCTGTTTACACGCGTTTTCCCCCGTGCTATAATGAGCGCGCGAAAAACAGGAGAGGGAAATCGCCTGCTTGTATATTGCATGGATAGGGAGGAAGGAACGATATGACCTTACAGGAGCTTGCCATCGGGAAGACGGCCGTCATCCGCGCCGTCGGCGGCGAGGGCGCGCTGCGCCAGCACTTTCTCGACATGGGCGTCATCCCCGGCGCGCTCATCACGCTGGTCAAGTACGCGCCCATGGGCGACCCGATGGAATTCCGCATCCACGGCTACGAGCTGACGCTGCGCGTGGACGACGCCAGAAAGATCGAAATCGACAGCGTGCGCGACGAGGCCCCGCAGCCCGCGCCCATCGCCCGCAAGCCGGTGCGCCCGCACCCGGGCCTGGGCGAGGGCGGCAAGTATCACGTCAAGGCCGACGAGCACCCGCTGCCGGAGGGCACGACGCTCACCTTCGCGCTGGCCGGCAACCAGAACTGCGGCAAGACGACGCTCTTCAACCAGCTCACCGGCTCCAATCAGC
>JBJEUC010000556.1:0-1813 GCA_051883635.1 Candidatus Fimadaptatus sp. | reverse complement strand
GGCGACCGCGCGATAGCGGATATGCTCGCGGCCATGGGCGCGGACGTGACAAGGGGCGCGGATGGCGTGCGCGTGCGCCCGGGCGCGCTGCACGGCGTGGACGTGGACATGCGCGACACGCCCGACCTGGTGCCGATAGCGGCGGTGGCGGCGGGCTTTGCCCGGGGCGATACCCGCATCGCAGGCGTGGAGCGGCTGCGGCTCAAGGAGTCCGACCGCGTGGTGTCGGTGCTGGCGCTGCTGAAGGCCCTGGGCGTCGAGGCCCATGAGCAGGGCGGCGTGATGACGATACGGGGCCGGGGCGGGTTCACCGGCGGCACGGTGGACGCATTCGGCGATCACCGCATAGCCATGGCCGCCGCGATAGCCGGGAGCGTGGCGGACGGCCCGGTCACGATACTGGGCGCGCAGGCCAGCGACAAGTCTTATCCCGGATTCTTCGACAGATTCGCGGCCCTGGGCGGCCGCGCCGAGGAGGAGTGACCATGCCGTCGACGTTCGGCTCCAATCTCAGGATATCGATATTCGGCCAGTCCCATTCCGAGGCCATCGGCGTGGTGATAGACGGCCTGCCTGCGGGCATCGCCATAGACATGGACAGGCTCGGCGCCTTCCTTGGCCGCCGCGCGCCGGGGCAGGGCAGGCATACCACCGCGCGCCGCGAGCCCGACCGGCCCGAATTCGTCAGCGGCGTGGTGGAGGGCGTGACCTGCGGCGCGCCGCTGTGCGCGCTGATACGCAATACCGACACGCGCTCGGGCGACTACGCGGAGCTGCGCGACAAGCCCCGCCCCTCGCACGCCGACTATCCCGCATACGTAAAGTTCGGCGCGGCGCACGACATACGGGGCGGCGGCCACTTCTCGGGGCGGCTCACCGCGCCGCTGTGCATCGCGGGCGGCATTGCCCTGCAGGAGCTCGAGCGCCGGGGCGTGCGCGTGGGCGCGCATATCGCCTCGGTGGGCGCGGTCAGGGACCGGCGCTACGACCCGGTCAATGTGAGCGCCGCCGACTTTGAGAAGATAGCGGCGGGCGGCTTCCCCGCGCTGGACGCGCAGGCGGGCGAGCGCATGCTCGCCGAGATAGAGGACGCCCGCAGCCGGGCCGACTCGGTGGGCGGCACGGTGGAGTGCGCCGCCGTGGGGCTGCCCGCAGGCCTGGGCGACGCGCTCTTTGGCGGCGTCGAGGGGCGCGTGGCGCAGGCGCTGTTCGGCGTGCCCGCGGTAAAGGGCGTGGAGTTCGGCAGCGGCTTTGCGGGCGCGGAGCTGCGCGGCTCGCAGAACAACGACCCCTTTGCGATGCAGGACGGCCGCGTGCGCACGCTCACCAACAACGCCGGGGGCATACTGGGCGGCATAACTACCGGCATGCCGCTGATAGTGCGCGCGGCGATAAAGCCCACGCCCTCCATAGGCCAGGCGCAGCGCAGCGTGAGCCTGAGCCGGGGCGAGGACGCCGAGCTCGTGATAAAGGGCCGGCACGACCCCTGCATAGTGCCGCGCGCGGTGCCGGTGATAGAGGCGGCCGTGGCGCTCACGCTGCTGGACATGATGCTGTAACCACAAAAGCACAACTTTTGAGCATAAAGCGAGGAATGCAATATGGATATGACCACTATCAGGCAGCGCATTGACGAGATAGATTCCCAGATGGTCGAGCTGTACAGGCAGCGCATGGAGGCGGTGAGCGAGATAGGCGCGTACAAGCGCGCCCACAACCTGCCCATCTACGACAGCGAGCGCGAGCGCAAATTGCTCAACAAGGTGGGCGAGCAGGCGGGCGAGGAGTACGAGGGCGGCGTGCGCGCCCTGTT
>JBJEUC010000555.1:0-1817 GCA_051883635.1 Candidatus Fimadaptatus sp. | reverse complement strand
GCACACCTCCGCCACGTCGAAGCGCAGGCACTCGTCCAGCAGGCCCTCGGCCTGGGCGTACATAAGCGCCGCGCGGCACACCCTACGGCGCTTTGCGGGCGTTACCGCCTCGGCCGGCCGGCCGAAGTCCGCGTCCGCGCGCATCTTCACCTCGACGAACGCCACGCAGCCGTCGTGGCGCACTATCAGGTCTATCTCCCCGCCGCGCACCGCGTAGTTCATGCGCAGCACCTGCGCGCCGCGCGCCTCGTACCACGCCGCGACCAGGCGCTCGGCCGCGCGGCCCCGGGCCACCGTGCTCTCCCCGCTCATAGCAGGTTCTTTATGAAGCTGCGCCGGTGCAGCGGGCAGGGCCCGTATTTGCGCAGCGCGGCTATGTGCTCGGCTGTGCCGTATCCCTTGTTGCGGGCAAAGCCGTACTCGGGATAGAGCCTGTCCATCTCCACCATTATGCTGTCGCGGTGTACCTTGGCGATTATCGACGCGGCGGCTATCATGTAGCTGGTCGCGTCGCCGTGTACTATCGACTCCACGCGGCAGCCGCAGTCCAGCCCGGTCATCGCGTCCACCAGCAGCACGCCGCAGGGGCAGCCGCGCGCCGCCTCGTTCATGGCCTCGCGCGTGGCCTCCAGTATGTTTATCTCGTCTATGCGCTCGGGCGAGGCGCTGCCCAGCCCCACGAACGTGGCCGCCTCAAGCAGCAGCGGCGACAGCTGCTCGCGGCGGCGTTCGCTCAGCCGCTTGGAGTCGTCCGCGCCCGGCACCACCGCCTCGGGCGGTATCATAACGCAGGCCGTCACCACCGGCCCCGCCAGCGGCCCCCGGCCCACCTCGTCCATTCCGGCCACGCTCAGGCCCTGCTCCCACCAGCCGCGCTCGGTCCTGAGCAGCTCCTCCATGCGCCTTATGCGCTTGAGCTCCAGCGCGCCCGGCTGTTTGGCTCCGCTTGGTTCCTTCATATATAAGTCCTCCGTGGCGGTTGCCCGGCGCATGCGGTCACATGCGCGCCGCGCCCACCTGCTTCTCCATCAGACGCGCCTGACAGCCCACGCGGTAGCCGCATCTCTCGTAGAGCGCCTGCGCCGCAGGGTTATCTGCATTTACGTAGAGCCGTACGCCCGCGGCTTCCCGCTCGGCCGCCAGCTCGTCGGCCTTGCGCATCAGCGCCCGGGCGATGCCCCGGCGGCGAAAGCCCGGCTCCACCCAAAGCTCGTCCACATACACATGCCCCCGGCCCTGCCATTTGCCCAGCTTGGGCATGTACATGAGCGATATCCAGCCGACGAAACGCCCCTCCGCACGCGCCGCGTACAGCCTAAGATCGGGATCGGCCAGCGCCTCCCTTATCCGCCCGGGGAGCGGCGCAGGCGCCTGATCCCGCCGAAATCCGTGCGCGCGCAGGAACGCCATGTCGTAAAACATAGCGTAGTTGGCTTCATCCACCCGCTCTATATCGAAGTCCGCCATCGTTTTCCCCCCTCGGCGCGTCAGGGGCGCTGCCAGGTCAGGCGCGCCACCTTGCCCGCGCGGAACTCGTCCAGCACCACGGCCGCGCCGCGGTCGGTGTCGAATCTGCCGCCGCCCAGCAGGAAGCCCCGGCCCCGGCAGACCTCGTCCAGCAGCTCCGGGCCGCGCTTTGAGGTATCGGCGATGTGGAAGCGCTGCGCGGTCTCCTGCGGGGCCATGTCCATCAGCCGGTCCAGCAGCTTTATGCTCAGGCCCTCCACGTCGGTAATCTGGTCGCGTATCGTGCCCAGGAAGGCCAGCAGCAGCGCGCCCTCCTGGTCGGCCAGCTTGGGCCAGAGCATGCCGGGCGT
>JBJEUC010000554.1:0-7402 GCA_051883635.1 Candidatus Fimadaptatus sp. | reverse complement strand
CGCTGCCCAACACGCCGGTGACGCAGGTGATCACGCCCAGCGGCAGGTCAACCGTAACGTTTTTCAGGTTGTTGGCCCTTGCGCCGCGGATGGTCAGCCAGCCGGCGGGCGCGCGGCGGGTTTCTGGAATCGGCACAAACCGCCTGCCCGACAGGTACTGACCGGTCAGCGAATCGGGATTGGCTAGAATTTCGGCCGGCGTACCCGCAGCGACGATATGGCCGCCGTTTGCGCCTGCGCCGGGGCCGACGTCCACGATGTAGTCCGCGGACAGCATGGTCTCCTCGTCGTGCTCCACGACGATCAGCGTGTTGCCCAGATCCCGCAGGTGTTTCAGCGTGTTCAGCAGCTTTGCGTTGTCGCACTGGTGCAGACCGATGGACGGCTCGTCGAGGATGTACAGCACGCCCACCAGGCTGGAGCCGATCTGGGTGGTCAGCCGGATGCGCTGGGCCTCGCCGCCGGACAGCGTGCATGCGCTGCGAGAAAGCGTCAGATAATCCAGACCCACGTCGGCCAGGAAGCCCAGCCGCGACTGCACCTCCTTGAGAATCTGCCGTGCGATGAGCTGCTGCTTTTCGGTCAGCTCCAGCGAGGCGAAGAATTTGCATGCGTCCCGCACCGGCATTTCGGAGACCTCGGCGATGTTCTTGCCCGCCAACGTCACGGCCAGCGCCTCGCGCTTGAGCCGGCGGCCCCTGCATTCGGGACACGGCACGTTGGACATGTAGCTTTCGTAGAGGTTCTTCATGCCCTCGGAATTGGTCTCGCGGTAGCGCCGCTCAAGGTTGGCGATGATGCCCTCAAACGGCGCGCTGAATGTGCCTCCCCCATTTTCGCGCTGATAGTGGACGCGGATCTTTTCGCCATGAGTGCCGTAGAGGATCTTTTCCATGGCCTCCTCCGGCAGGTCGCGCACGGGCACGTCCAGCGAGAAATCGTAGGCCTCGGCCAGCGCGGACAGATACATGTGCGCCATGCTGTCCTCGTCGGTGGAGCCCCAGCCCGTGACCTGAATCGCGCCCTCGTTCAGCGATTTGGACGGATCGGGGATGACGATGGCGGGATCGATCTTCATCAGCACGCCCAGACCGGTGCAGGTCGGGCACGCGCCGTAGGGATTGTTGAACGAAAACATCCGCGGCGTCAGCTCTTCAATGGAGATATTGCAGTCGGGACAGGCATAGTTCTGGGAAAACAGCATGTCCTCGCCGTCGATGACGCTGACCACCACCAGTCCGCCGCCCAGCTGCATGGCCGTCTCCAGCGAATCGGTCAGGCGCTGCTGGATGTCCGGGCGGATGACCAGGCGGTCGATGACGATTTCGATGGTGTGCTTTTTCGTCCTGGCCATCTTCGGCGGATCGGCCAGCTCGATCATCTCGCCGTCGATGCGTGCGCGGACGTAGCCCTGCTTCTGCATATCCTCCAGCAGCTTGACATACTCGCCCTTGCGCCCGCGGATGACCGGCGACAGCACCATGATCTTCGTGCGCTCGGGCAGCGCCAGCACGCGGTCGACGATCTGGTCGACGGTCTGCTGGCGGATCTCCTTGCCGCACTTGGGGCAGTGGGGCGTGCCGATGCGCGCGTACATCAGGCGCAGATAATCGTGAATCTCCGTGACCGTGCCCACCGTGGAGCGCGGATTGCGGCTGGTGGTCTTCTGGTCGATGGAGATGGCCGGAGAAAGGCCCTCGATGTAGTCCACATCGGGCTTTTCCATCTGTCCGAGAAACTGTCTGGCATACGAGGACAGCGATTCCACATAGCGGCGCTGGCCCTCGGCGTAGATCGTATCGAACGCCAGCGAGGACTTGCCCGAGCCGCTCAGCCCCGTGAACACTATCAGCTTGTCGCGCGGTATCTCAAGGTCGATGTTCTTGAGATTGTGGGCGCGCGCGCCCTTCAGCACTATGCTTTGACGCATGTTTTACTCCTTATATGTTCAGCTTGTTGCGGTTTTGCAGCGTGGCGCGTATCGAATCGCCGAGGCTTTCCAGCTCGGGCGCGGTCCACAGCCGGTAGCCGAACAGCCCCTGCGAGCCACCGAAGCCCACTATGTTGAGCGGCTCCACGTCCAGATATACGCTGCGGAGCGCCGCGCCCTCATACGCGGGCAGCGCGCGCGCAAGGGCGCTTTCCAGCGCGCCTATCTCCTTTTCGCCTACGGCTATCATGCGGGCCGGGAAGGTGGCCAGCATCAGCGGCAGACCGGGGCTTATGAGCGCCCAGTAGCCCTGCGCGGACGCGCTGGCCTCCCTCAGCCCTGCAAGCTCCCTGACCGCGAAGCTCTCGCCGCGCTTTAAGCGCTCCAGCTGCTCGTCGGTCTTTATCGGTATGAACACGTCCCGGCCCTCCTCGTCGCACGCGGCAAGGCACTTCTCGGCCAGCAGCACGGCGCTCTCCGGCTCGGCCAGCGGGGCCTCGCGCAGCTCGGCGGCGGGCGCTATGTCCCATTCGCCGGTCGCCTCCCAGAGCAGCTCGCCGCCGCACTGCGGGCAGGGACGGCGCCGTATCAGATGCGGGCGCACGCGCGCGAGCAGACCGCCGCACTTATCGCAGCGGTACGCGCGGCTCATGGTGGTCTGGGAGTACGGGTCGCGGAAGGTGGCGGCAAGCCTTGTCTGATACCGGCCGCAGGCGCGGCACAGGTACAGCACCCGCTCCAGCCGCATCTCGAGATCGGGCGCGGTCAGCAGCATGCGCTGCATGGAGGCGGCATCCGGGCCGGTCTGCATCGCCACCAGCGCCTCGTCGGCGCGGCGGCGGTCGCACAGGCCCGGGCCCAGGTACATCTCGCCCGTCCAGTGGCATCCGGGGCAGGTCACGCTATATATCTTTCCCATCTATTGCCTCCGTTTGCGGCGCTGGCGCTTGCGGGGCTCGGTGGTCGGCGCGGGCGCGGCCTCGCCCTTGAGCTCCATCAGCTGGTCGCGCAGCTTTGCGGCCTTTTCAAAGTCCAGCCGCGCGGCGGCGGCCAGCATCTGCTCTTCCAGGTTGTCTATGGCCAGACGCCGCTCCTCGTCGCTCATATCCACCGCGGCGGCGGCGTCCTCCTCGGCCGGGCGCGTGACCTCCATCAGCTCGCGCACGGCCTTGCGCACCGACTGGGGCACTATGCCGTGCTCCTGGTTGTAGGCCATCTGTATGCCCCGGCGGCGGTTGGTCTCGCTTATGGCGCGGAACATGGAGTCGGTCACGGTGTCGGCGTACATTATCACGCGGCCGTCCACGTTGCGCGCGGCGCGGCCCACGGTCTGTATCAGCGAGGTCTCGGAGCGCAGGAAGCCCTCCTTGTCGGCGTCCAGTATCGCCACCAGCCCCACCTCGGGCAGGTCCAGGCCCTCGCGCAGCAGGTTTATGCCCACCAGCACGTCGTATTCGCCCAGGCGCAGCTCGCGCAGTATCTTGATGCGGTCCAGCGTATCCACGTCCGAGTGCATGTACGTGACCTTTATGTTCATCTCCTTTAGGTAGGCGGTCAGGCTCTCGGCCATGCGCTTGGTGAGCGTGGTCACCAGCACGCGGCGGCCGCTTGCCACCTCGCGGCTTATCTCGCCCAGCAGGTCGTCCACCTGATTGCGGGCGGGGCGCACCACTATCTCCGGGTCGATGAGGCCGGTGGGGCGGATTATCTGCTCCACTATCTGCTGCGTGCGGCCCAGCTCGTAGGGGCCCGGCGTGGCGCTGGTGTAGATGGTCTGGCCTATCTTCTGCTCAAACTCGTGGAACTTGAGCGGACGGTTGTCGAACGCCGAGGGCAGGCGGAAGCCGTAGTTGACCAGCTCGGACTTGCGCGCGTAATCGCCGTTGAACATGGCGCGCACCTGCGGCACGGTCACGTGGGACTCGTCTATGAACAGAAGGAAGTCGTCGGGGAAGTAGTCCAGCAGCGTGAACGGCGCGTCGCCGGGCTTGCGCCCGTCAAAGTAGCGGGAGTAGTTCTCTATGCCCGAGCAGTAGCCTATCTCGCGCATCATCTCTATGTCGTAGCGGGTGCGTTGCTCTATGCGCTGCGCCTCTATCAGGCGGTCGTCCTCCTGGAACTCGCGCACGCGCTTGGCCAGGTCTGCCTCTATCTGCTCTATGCCGCGCTCCATCGCGTCGCGGTTGGTCACGTAGTGGGAGGCGGGGAATATCATCACGTGGTTCAGGTGTTCCTGCACGGCCTGGGTGGTGGGGTCAACGTGCGATATGCGGTCTATCTCGTCGCCGAAGAGCTCTATGCGCACTATGTGCTTCTCGCTCCCGGCGGGCATTATGTCCACCACGTCGCCGCGCACGCGGAACGCGCCGCGCTCCAGCTCGAAGTCGTTGCGCTCGTACTGTATGTCCACCAGGCGGCGCAGCAGCTCGTCGCGGTCTATCTGCATGCCCTCGCGCAGCGATACCGATTGGCCCGTGTATTCCTCCGGGTCGCCCATGGAGTATATGCAGCTGACCGAGGCCACTATTATCACGTCGCGGCGCTCGCTCAGCCAGGCGGTGGCGCTGTGGCGCATGCGGTCTATCTCGTCGTTTATGGCCGCGTCCTTTTCTATGTAGGTATCGGACGAGGCGATGTAGGCCTCGGGCTGATAGTAATCGTAGTAGCTGACGAAGTAGCCCACCGCGTTTTCGGGAAAGAACTCGCGGAACTCCTCGGCGAGCTGCGCCGCCAGCGTCTTGTTATGCGCTATTATCAGCGCAGGGCGCTGAAGCCGCGCTATCACGTTGGCCATCGTGAAGGTCTTGCCCGAACCCGTGACGCCCAGCAGCACCTGGTCCTTCATGCCGGACTGCACGCCGTTGACCAGCGCCTCTATCGCCTGAGGCTGGTCGCCCGTGGGCTGATACTGAGAATGCAGCTTGAATTCCAAAGCCCTGTCACCTCTTGTTCGCATGGTATTCCCGCGCCGCACGCGGAGGACATCCTTCATATAATACCACAAATCGCACCGGGCGGCAATCGGCGCGCGGCGGCGCGGCAAAACTTTAAGCGGCGTTCGCATTGCGACATAAACTTTATCGTGACACAACGACGCTGCTGCCAAATGCCGGTGGGATTGTAAACTCCGTGCAAGTTTTTTTGGCCTTTTGCTGGAAGCGCTATCGTGAAGGTGAGTTCTGTGCTATACTTATATGCGGACATTTGTCGGTTTTCGCCGCAGGGCGGCGGACGGAAGGCGGAGCGTATGCGCATAATACTGGCCTCGCAGTCGCCGCGCAGGCGGGAACTGCTGGGAAGGCTCATAGATGAATTTGAGATAGTGCCTGCCCTGTGCGGCGAAAACGCGCAGGGCAGTCCCGTGCGCGTGACCCTTCAGCAGGGCTACGACAAGGCGCTGGACGTGTTTTCACGCAACCCCGACGCGCTGGTGATAGGCGCGGACTCGGTGGTCACGATAGACGGGCTCATACTGGGCAAGCCCGCGGACGAGGCGGACGCGCGCCGCATGCTGGGCCTGCTCTCGGGCCGCGTGCACAGCGTGATAACGGGCATGTGCGTGGTGTCGCCCCGGGGCTGCGTGGTGCGCGCGGACGAGACGCGCGTTGAGTTCAGGCCCCTCGCGCCCGGGGAGATAGACGCCTACATCGCCACGAAGGAGCCCATGGACAAGGCGGGCGCCTACGGCATCCAGGGCTTGGGCGGCGCGCTGGTGCGCGGATACGAAGGGGATTACGACAACGTGGTGGGGCTGTGCGTGAGCTCGCTTGCGCAGATACTGACCCGCGAATTTGGCCTGGCGCTTGCCGATACGCATGCCGGGCGATAAACGGAGGAAGCAGCCGTGGCATTTCAGCACAAGAAGGACGATACGGAGCGCGTGGAGGCGCGGCCCGTGGCGATAGACGCCGAAACGGGCAGCGAGAGCGGCGGCGACGAGCTGAATTACAGCGTGCGGGGCCGCGGGGCGAAGCGCGGCGCGCCGGTGTTCGAGAACTCGCCCGAGCTGGACGAGACCTACTTTGACGAGGGCGAGGCCGGAGAGGACGAGCCTGCCCCGGACGGCGCGGAGGATGCGGAAGTCGAAAGCGGCGCAGACGGCGCGGAAGCCGGCGAGGGCGGCGCGCCCAGGGATGCCGGCAAGGCCAGCGCGCGGCGCAAGGCGGGCCGCAAGGCTCCGGCACGCAAGGCCAAAAAGCCCCCGGAAAAGCCCGCGCAGTCCGGCCGGAAGCACAGCCGCCGCGGCGCGGTGACGGGGGCGGTGGTGGCCTTTACGGCCCTTGCGCTCATGGCGGTGATAGCGCTGGAGATAACCGGCGGCAGCGCGCTGATATCCGGGCCGCTGGGCGCGGTGCTGGCCCCGATACAGGGCGCGGTGAACGCCGTGACCGACACCGTGAGCAGCAAGCTGGACGCTCTGGGCTCCAACGAGCAGCTGGCGCGCGAGCTGGACAAGGCGCTGCAGGAGCTGGCCGTGGTGGACATAAAGACCGCGCGCTATGACGAGGTGGTGGCCGAAAACGAGCGCCTGCGCTCGCTGATGGGCAGCTACGATAAGTACAGCCAGTACGAGCCCATGTTCGCGCGCGTGATAGGCAAGGACACCGGCAACTGGTTTGCCACCTTTACCGTGGACAAGGGCACATCCAGCGGCGTTACCGAGAACATGACCGTGATGAGCGCGGACGGCGTGGTGGGCAGGGTGGTCGAGGTCGGCCTCAACTACGCCAAGGTCATGTCGATAATAGACGGTTCCAGCGGCGTGGCGGCGCTGATAGAGCGCAACCGCGACAACGGCGTGGTGCGCGGCATGGTGGACGACACCACCAGCGAGCACCTCCTGCAGATGAACTACCTCCCGGACGTGAACGACGTGCGCACCGGCGACACCGTGCTGACCAGCGGCCTGGACGGCATATTCCCCAAGGGCCTGCCCATAGGCACGGTCACGCAGATAAGCCGCCAGTCCTCGGGCCTTGCGCAGTACGTGGTGGTCACTCCTTATACCGATTTTGAGCATATAGAGGAAGTAATACTGCTCAAGCCGCAGAACTGATGCCGGAGGTTGGGTTATGCTGTCCAAATTCAAGTGGTTGATAGCGGCGCTGTGCTTTGTTGTGCAGTACATGGCGCTGCCCATGGCGCCGGGCATAGGCGTGTATCCGGACGTGGCGCTGGCGGGCGTGTGTGTGCTGGGGCTGATATACGGCCCGGGCGCGGGCATGTTCTACGGGCTGTGCGTGGGCGTGCTGGCGGGGTCGCTGTTTACGCTGTCGCTCGCGCGCACGGCGGCGGTATATGCGATGTTGGGGCTGGGCTGCGGGCTTATGAGCTTCAAGGCGCGGGCCAGCAGGTTCCTGCTGCCTGTTATGGCGGTGGGCGTGGCGCAGCTGCTGCGCCAGCTTACGGACATATTCGTGCTGGTGATGGCGCGCACGTATATGGATATGCCCACGGTGCTTACGCGGCTGA